>NZ_JAMYNW010000013.1:182500-184482 GCF_040319365.1 Mesorhizobium sp. M0923
TATAGACCGTACCCGAAACCGACACTGGTGGACTGGTAGAGTATACCAAGGCGCTTGAGAGAACTATGCTGAAGGAACTCGGCAAATTGCACGCGTAACTTCGGAAGAAGCGTGACCCTTTCATGCGCAAGCATGGGAGGGTGGCACAGACCAGGGGGTAGCGACTGTTTATCAAAAACACAGGGCTCTGCGAAGTCGCAAGACGACGTATAGGGTCTGACGCCTGCCCGGTGCTGGAAGGTTAAGAGGAGGGGTGCAAGCTCTGAATCGAAGCCCCAGTAAACGGCGGCCGTAACTATAACGGTCCTAAGGTAGCGAAATTCCTTGTCGGGTAAGTTCCGACCTGCACGAATGGCGTAACGACTTCCCCGCTGTCTCCAGCATAGACTCAGTGAAATTGAATTCCCCGTGAAGATGCGGGGTTCCTGCGGTTAGACGGAAAGACCCCGTGCACCTTTACTATAGCTTTACATTGGCATTCGTAGTGGCATGTGTAGGATAGGTGGTAGGCTTTGAAACCTGGGCGCCAGCTCAGGTGGAGCCACCCTTGAAATACCACCCTTATCACTATGGATGTCTAACCGCGGCCCGTTATCCGGGTCCGGGACAATGTATGGTGGGTAGTTTGACTGGGGCGGTCGCCTCCTAAAGAGTAACGGAGGCGCGCGATGGTGGGCTCAGAACGGTCGGAAATCGTTCGCTGAGTGCAATGGCATAAGCCTGCCTGACTGCGAGACTGACAAGTCGAGCAGAGACGAAAGTCGGTCATAGTGATCCGGTGGTCCCGCGTGGAAGGGCCATCGCTCAACGGATAAAAGGTACGCCGGGGATAACAGGCTGATGACCCCCAAGAGTCCATATCGACGGGGTTGTTTGGCACCTCGATGTCGACTCATCGCATCCTGGGGCTGGAGCAGGTCCCAAGGGTATGGCTGTTCGCCATTTAAAGCGGTACGTGAGTTGGGTTCAGAACGTCGTGAGACAGTTCGGTCCCTATCTGCCGTGGGTGTAGGAATATTGAAAGGATCTGTCCCTAGTACGAGAGGACCGGGATGGACGGATCTCTGGTGGACCTGTTGTGGCGCCAGCCGCATAGCAGGGTAGCTATATCCGGACGGGATAACCGCTGAAGGCATCTAAGCGGGAAACCCACCTTAAAACGAGTATTCCCTGAGAACCGTGGAAGACGACCACGTTGATAGGCCGGGTGTGGAAGAGCGGCAACGCTTGAAGCTTACCGGTACTAATAGTTCGATCGGCTTGATCGTTCTCATTCCTAATGCCCATTTCTGGCGGCAATCCTTGGATTGCGCCGAGATGGATGGCACAGAAAACAGCTTCTCGAGCAACGTGCGTTTTGCCGACCTGGTGGTTATGGCGGAGCGGCTGCACCCGATCCCATTCCGAACTCGGCCGTGAAACGCTCCAGCGCTGATGGTACTTCGTCTCAAGACGCGGGAGAGTAGGTCGCTGCCAGGTCTGCCAAGCGCACGTTGTTTAATCTTCTCCTTACGAACAGGCCCGCCAACGGGGCTCCGGGCCGCGCAAGCGGCCCTTTCATTTGGCGGAAGCTTGAATTCAGTGAGCCAAGGCTTACTTCTAGGGTTGACGCGGGGTGGAGCAGCGCCCCATCCGCCCACAAAGGCCAAAGGCCTTGAGGACGGACAAACAAAAAAGCCGGGCTGCCCGGCCGGCGGTCGCCGTGAAGTTGACGCGGGGTGGAGCAGCCCGGTAGCTCGTCAGGCTCATAACCTGAAGGTCACAGGTTCAAATCCTGTCCCCGCAACCAAAGTACGAAAACGGCCCGCCTTGTGCGGGCCGTTTTCGTTTGCTCTGAAGTGCAGCGACAGGATACTCAGCGTTCCGCAGCCAATTTTTCGTAAGCGGGCAGCTGAGGCCGTTCAGCGCTGGTAATTCCATGGCATGAGGGCGTCGATATCGCTGTTTGGCCAGCCATTGGCAATGCGCTCGAGGGTCAGGGT
>NZ_JAMYNW010000014.1:0-181275 GCF_040319365.1 Mesorhizobium sp. M0923
TTTCCGGTGCGCGCGCCGCCGACGCCGTCGTCGTCGCCGAGCCGGAACCCGCTGAATACGTCAAGATTTGCGACGTCTACGGCGCTGGCTACTTCTACATCCCAGGCACCGAAACCTGCCTGCGCATCGGTG
Source organism: Mesorhizobium sp. M0923 (assembly GCF_040319365.1). NCBI lineage: Bacteria > Pseudomonadati > Pseudomonadota > Alphaproteobacteria > Hyphomicrobiales > Phyllobacteriaceae > Mesorhizobium > Mesorhizobium sp. M0923. The sequence continues at coordinate 133 of NZ_JAMYNW010000014.1, forward strand.
GCTATGTCCGCTATGACATCGGCATCGGCGACGTCGGCTCCTTCGACGGTGCGAAGACCACGGACCAGATGGACGGCGGCTCGCAGGATACCTACTACAAGCACGCCCGATTCACGTTGAAGACCTGGACCGGCCAGGAAACCGAGCTCGGCACCTTGAAGACCTACACCGAGACCCGTTTCAACTGGGGTAACCACAACGATTATCTTGATGACAACTTTAACGGCGGTACGAGTGTTTCGCTGAACTTTGCCTGGGTCCAACTCGGTGGTTTGCGCGTCGGCAAAGACGAATCGGCCTTCGACACGTTCATCGGCTACGCCGGCAACGTCATCCAGGATACGCTAGTCCCCTATGGCGGCTTCGACACCAATGTCGTCCAGTACTACTTCGACGCCGGCAACGGCTTCTCGGCCGTGGCTTCGTTGGAAACCGGTTCGGGCAGTGCCGATGCGGATCCTGGCATTTTCCAAGACAGCAACAGCGGCAATGATTCGATCGACAGCTATGTTCCGTATGTGGTCGGCGGTATTAAATACACGCAGGGTTGGGGCTCGATCACCGGTGTTGCCGCCTATGACAGCACTTGGGAAGAGTGGGCCGGCAAGGTTCGCGTCGACGTTACGCCGATACAGAACCTGACACTGTTCGTCATGGCCGGTTACGGTTCGGACGACAACATCGACCGCAACTTCTATAAGCAGTGGGGCGGCAACTGGGCAGTTTGGGGTGGTGGCACCTACACCATCAACGAGAAGACCTCGTTCAACCTCCAAGCATCGGTTGACGACGACAAGAACTACGGCGTCGCCGCGAACATCGCCTACGATATCGTTCCCGGCTTCACGATCACTGCCGAAGTCGATTGGGCTCGCGACGGTCAGTTTGATAAAGCCTACGATCGCAACTGGACCAATGCCGACGACAAGGACAGCGTCGGCGGGATGCTGCGCTTCCAGCGCTCATTCTAACAATCCGAACCTGATTGAGATCGAACCCGGCGGGCCAACCGCCGGGTTTTTCGTATCGGGCGACGCAGCTAACAACTCTCGGTGCATGAATACAGGCTGCCACTGAATACCTATCGCAGGGCTGAGCTGGTCAATTGTAATGCTCGCCGCGCCCGCTTGTCCGAACGTGCAAAAAATGAAGATCTTGGCACGATCTGAAGGGCTGGCCTACAGGATCAACGGATCTCGACAGCAAGTCACCGTCGACCTCGGCCTGCCGAACGCCACCCACTCGTTCAAAGTTCGGCTAGATCTCCCAAGGCGTGAATCAGCGGCTGAATTGTGCTCTCATATTTTTTCCAGCGCTTGACCGATGATGTATAGATCGGCTGCCGCACCTGCCAGCGGCTGGGGGTATTGACCGACCTGTCCTTCTCGAAAAAGCGCAGGCAGGAATCGTCCCAAGGCAAGCCGAGATGATCGATGAGACGGCGCGACTGCGCCTCCTGATCCGCAATCAGCGTCTCGTAGCGGCTTTCGAAAATACGTCCGGGAAAGACCTTATTCCAATGCCGCATCAAGCGATCATATTCACGGTAGTATAGGCCGAGTGTCTCAAGGTCGGCGTTGTAGCCGTGGTCCTTGGTGAAATGCAAGACGAAGCAGGACACGCAATTGTCGATGGCATCGCGCCGACAATGAATGATGCGCGCGTGGGGAAAAAGAATTCCAATCACTCCGATAAACTCGAAGTTGTGCGGCATCTTGTCGACTATGCGGAGCGCGGCAGGCGCGTGCTGGCGCAGATAAGACAGGTATTCTTCGGCCAGCGCCCTCGACTGATCCCTCGTCATCGACATGATCGAACTGCGCAGGTCCTCATCCGATTGTGTTCTAAAGCCCATCGAGTTCGCGATTCGGCGCAGCTTCGTAAGCTCCCCGGCGCCATGGACGTCCGGATGGCTCGCGCAGATCTGCTCGGTCAGCGTCGTCCCCGACCGGGGCATGCCCAGCACAAACACAGGCACTTCGGATGGACTGCCGTGGCCAGCCTTGGCTTCCAATAGTGACGGGCTGAATATCTCGATCATGGAATCGACACTTCGGCGGTAGTACTCCAGGTCGAAATCGTGACCAGCGGCCTTTTTTGCCTTCTGGAAGTGATCCATCGCCTCATCGTAGCGCTCGAGATCGTTCAGCACTTTGCCTGCAGCGTGATGGAGCTGGGATGCAGCAACCGGTTCGAGCCTGGGATTGGAGAGTTCGCGCAGGATAGAGTCGAGCTCGGCAGGTTTTTCGGTGAACTTTTGCGTGTCGACCAGGTAGTTGTAGGCTGCCCCAACATCGACGCGACGTTCTATTGCCTGATTGAGATAGGCTCTGGCTTCGTCCATGCGACCGAGGCTGGCGAGCGCACCAGCCAGACCAATTCGGACCATGGGATGGTCGCCGTTGATCTTCAGTGCCTTCTCGTAAAGGGGCAAAGCCATCTCGGCCTTGTCGAAGTTGACGTAGGCACGCGCCAGTCCGCAAAGCGCTTCCACCAGATCGGGCTTCAATTCGCAGGCGCGCTGCAGGTGCCTGATCGCAAGCAAGCTGTCGCCAAGCTTCAGACCGGCCTCTCCCAGGCTAAGGTGGAAATACGGATTTTGAGGCGTCTGGCTTACTGCTCGTGCAAAATATTTGAGAGCCAACTCATCGTCGATACCGAGCCCCAGCGTGCCGAGGATGTACAGCGAAAGCGGGTGGTTTGGCGTGCGGGCGAGAACGCGATGGCATAACTCCTCGGCCTCTGGAAGCCGCTTGGCTTGCTGGAGTTCGAGCGCCTGTCGCAACAGCATGTCGTCAGCTTGCGCGCGCGACGGCGGTTTCGCTTTCGGCGGCTGCACTTTCGGCGCCGGGCGGGACTTTATGTGTTTGGACCAAGCGGGCGGCAGTCGGTTGCTCATCATGTCTCGCTAGCAAAATGATCTGGGAGAATCCAGCCTGACGTGCCCGCCCGCCGCAGAACTTGGCAGCCAGGCCGGCAGCTTAGTCTAGCAACCGGTGCCCCGCCGCAATTGCAGCCCCAGCCCACAAACCTGGCGATTCAGATCTCGTGGCCCACACAAATGCAAATTGCCGACTGCAATTCCCGAGTCAAATCTCGGCGAGATCACCGAGCGACTGGATCAGCGGCTGGATTGCGCTCTCATAGTTTTTCCAGCGCTTGACAGATGAACTGTAGATCGGTTGCCGAACCTGCCAGCGACTGGCCGTGTTGACCGATCCCTCCTTGTCGAAGAAGCGCAGGCAGGTATCGTCCCAGGGCAATCCAAGATGATCGATCAGACGGCGCGATTGTGCCTCCTGATCCGCAACCAGCGTCTCGTAGCGACTTTCGAAGATGCGTCCGGGAAAAACCTTGTCCCAATGTCGCATCAGGCGATCATATTCACGGTAGTACAGCCCGAGTGTCTGCAGGTCGGCGATGTAGCTGTGTCCCTTGGAGAAATTCTGGAAAAAACACGAGAGGCAATTGTCGATGGCATCGCGACGACAGTGAATAATCCGTACATTGGGGAAGAGAAGCCCTATGAGACCGATCAGTTCGAAATTCCGGGGCATCTTGTCGACGATGCGAAGCGCGGTCGGCGCACGCTCACGAAGATAGGACAGGTGCTCCTCGGCCAGCATTTTGGATAGGTCGGGGGTGATCGGAACGATCGATTGGTCCAAGGTCCGTGCCGAAACCTTCGTGAGGCCGATAGCATTTGCGGCTCGCCTTATCTTTTTCAGCTCTCCGGCGCCATGAACATTCGGGTGGCTCGCGCAAATCTGCTCGGTCAGGGTGGTGCCCGATCGGGGCATGCCCAATACAAACACGGGCACTTCCGACGGGCTTCCATAACCCGCCTTGGCGGCCAACATGTCCGGGTTGAAGAACTCAATCGTGGAGTCGATCCAGCGGCGATAGGTCTCCAGATCGAACTTATAGCCGGCGGCCCGCTTGCCTTTCTTGAAATGATCTATCGCGTCTTCGTAGCGCCCAAGGTCGTTCAGCACTTTGCCGGCAGCGTGATGAAGTGTCGTCACACTGTCCGGGTCAAGCTTTGGCTCACCAAGCTCGCGCAGGATGGACCTAAGTTCGGCCGGCTCCTCGGTGAACTTGCGCGTACGCACAAGCTCATTATAGGCGGCGGGCATAGCGATGCGACGTTCGATCGCCTCCTTCAGATAGATTTTGGCTTCATCCATGCGACCAAGACCGGTGAGTGCGCTGGCAAGCCCCGTCCGAACGCGGGGATGATCGCGGTTGATCTTGAGCGCTCTCTCGTAAACCGGCACAGCCATGTCAGCCTTGTCGAATTCGACGTAGGCGCGCCCCAATGCGCAAAGCGCCTCCACCAAATCGGGCTTCAACTCCAGAGCGTGCTGGATGTGCGTGATTGCGGGCGAATATTCGCTTACCCTCAGATAAGCTTCACCCAGACTAAGGTGATAATAGGGGTTTCGGGGCTCCACGCCGACGGCTCGCGCCAAATATCGCAGGGCCATTTCATCGTCGAGCCCGATGAATAGCGTGCCCATGATATACAAAGCCAAGGGATGGTTGGGCGTGCGCTCCAGCACGCGACGGCACAGTTCCCGAGCCTCGGCCAACCGCTTGGCCTGCTGCAAGCCATACGCCTGTTTCAGCAGCGCATCGTCGGCCTGCACGCGCGTCAATGGTTTCGCCTTCGGCGGTTCCACTTTCGGCGCCGGGTGGGACTTTATATGCTTGGACCAGGCGGGCGGCAGTCGGTTCCTCATCATGTCTCGCTAGCAAAATGATCCGCGAGAATCCAGCCTGACCGTCGCCGCCGTTCGTGGAACTTGCGCAGGCCCAGCCGGCAGGCTAGCAAGAAGGCTCCTTTTCGAACGAGCCTTTGCTATGCGCCCTCCCCTTACGCCGCTTATCGACGCGCTTCCCTCTACGGTGCCGTTTGTCGGCCCGGAGGCGCAGGAGCGTGGTCGCGGCCGCGCCTTTCGCGCTCGCATCGGCGCCAATGAGAGCAGCTTTGGCCCTTCGCCGCGTGTCGTTGCCCGCATGGCCGAGATTGCCGCCGACATGTGGATGTATTGCGACCCCGATAATCACGATTTGAAGGTAGCAGTAGCCAGGCATCTCGATGTCGGCGCCGAAAACGTCGTCGTCGGCGAAGGCATAGATGGGCTGCTCAGCCTGGTGGCGCGCATGTATGTGGCGCCCGGCGACGCGGTGGTGACGTCGCGCGGCGCCTATCCGACCTTCAACTTTCATGTCGCCGGCGTCGGCGGCCGGTTGGTCGCGGTGCCTTACGAGAACGATCGGGAAAACCTCGACGGCCTGTTGGCGGCCGTGGCCAAGGAAAAGGCGCCGCTGGTCTACCTGTCCAATCCGGACAATCCGATGGGCAGCTGGTGGGAAGCGACCGAGCTCGGCCGCTTCATCGAGGCCTTGCCGGAGACCACCATGCTGGTGCTCGACGAGGCGTATGGCGAATTAGGGCCAGCCTCAGCGCTGCCGCCGATTGATATCGCGCGGCCGAACGTCATCCGCATGCGCACCTTCTCCAAGGCCTATGGGCTAGCCGGCATACGCTGCGGCTACGCGGTGGCCGAAGCCCAGGTGATTCGCGACTTTGAGAAGATACGCAACCATTACGGCGTCAGCCGCATGGCGCAGATCGCCGGCGTCGAGGCGCTTGCCGATCAGGCATGGCTGGAGAGCGTGGTGGCGCGGGTCGCCGCCGGCCGCCGGCGCATCGCCGGAATAGCCGAGGCGAACGGGCTGAAGCCGCTGGCTTCGGCGACCAATTTCGTCACCATCGAGTGCGGCCGCGACGGCGCTTTCGCGCTGAAGGTGCTGCAGGCGCTGTTGTCGCGCGACGTGTTCATCCGCAAGCCGATGGTGCCAGTGCTCGACCGCTGCATCCGGGTCAGCGTCGGCCTCGATCACGAGCTCGACATTTTTGCCGAAGAACTGCCGGGCGCACTGGCGGCAGCGCGGGGGAATTGAGGCGCCAAAAGGGGCGACGGAGCACCACGACCTCCAGTACCGCCGCTACTTCTCCCCACCATCAAGCAGGCGCATGACCCGTTTCAAGGCGTCCGATAATTCGGCAGCCGCGTCATCGGCGAGGCTGGCCGTCAGCCGGGCGAGATCGCGATCCGTCGCAGCCTGAAGCCTGGCGAGTTCCGCACTTCCGCGAGCGGTTAGCGACAGGATGCGTCTGCGCCGATCGGCTGGGTCAGTGCGTATCTCGGTCAGGCCAGCGGCAGCGAATCTCCTCAGGACGCGCGTGACGTAGGCCGGATCGAGCCGGAGTTCGGCGGCGATTTCGGAGGCTGCCGGTCCGAGATCGAGGTGGAACGCCCGTGCCAGAAACCCAACCTCACCGCCGCTATCGGCGGCAGCGCGGGATCGGCGGCCCAATTCGAACAGCAGCCGCGCCTCGCCCAGCGTATAGGCGCTGCGCGTCAAGGTCAGGTCGAGCAGCCCGATCAGGCGCGTGTAGAAGCGATTGAAGCCACGTATCTCCGCGACAAGGGCATTCCGATCGGCCGGCATGTCGACCTCCTTCGCGCTGATCGCTCCTAAGGACCATGATGGTCTATTATTTGACTTAGTCAATCATTGATGGAGACGCCGCCTAGCTCGCACGTGAAGCTGGCAGATAGGGACCGGAGACAGACCTTCGATGCACGTTGCCTGGTTGAATTTGCACGGCGATGCGCCAGACTCGATACAGAGGATGGAGAGCGCGATGACCGACCGGACGGTGCAGGTGCGCATATACGGCAAGGTGCAAGGCGTCAGCTACCGGGTCTGGGCGCGGCGCGAGGCGTCTGGACTTGGCCTTGCCGGTTGGGTGCGCAACGAAGTTGACGGCTCGGTGACAGCCTCGATTGCAGGTGCCGATGCGGCGGTCTCGACAATGATCGAACGTCTCTGGCAAGGGCCGCCAGGGGCAGCAGTTTCGAAGGTCGATGTCGAGGAGATCGAGGCACGCAACATGTCCGGGGGTTTCACGATCGTTGCCTAGCAAGGCATGATCCTGCTCATTCGCTTCCATCGCACAAAATCTCCAGGGTGCAGATAGAGCAAACCTGAAGCCATTGCCTTACCCGAACACACTCCTTGAATTAATTGAACGTTTGTTTTATTGTTCTGAAAAGGCGGCTTGTCATGGCGCGTACGACCGGTTCCGACGGAGAGAAGACCGAAGCTGCGGTCCGGGAGGCGGCGGTCAGCCTGATTGCGCGTCTCGGCTACGAGGCGATGTCGATGCGCCAGCTGGCGGCCGAGGTCGGCGTCCAGGCAGCGGCGCTTTACCGCTATTTCCCGACCAAGCAGGACCTTCTGTTCACGCTGATGCGCGAGCATATGGAAGGCCTGATCGAGGCGTGGCGCACAACACGCCCTGTCGGCGCCGATCCGGCAGCGCGGCTCGCCGCCTATGTTGAAAACCACATCGCTTTCCACGTCGAACGCCGCCATTCCACCCATGTCTCGAACATGGAGCTGCGCAGCCTGTCGCACGAAAGTCTCACGCAGATCCTGCGCATGCGCACCGCTTACGAGAAGGAGCTGCGCGCCATTCTGCGCGACGGCGTCGAAGCGGGCTTGTTCAGCGTCGAGGACACCGGGCTCACCGCCATGGCGCTGATCCAGATGATGACCGGCGTCATCGTCTGGTTCCGGCCGGGCGAACGGCTGTCGATCGCCGAAGTCACCGCTACATATCTAGCAATGACAATGCGCCTTGTTGGAGCAAAGAGCGATGGCGCGAGGACGAGCCACGGCACCGTGCGTCCATTCGAGCGCGCAAAGGACGCTGTAGCACTTTGATTTCGCGCATGATCCCGATTTTCGCGGTCGTGCGCCGGGAGGAACGGCATGTACACGCAGACGCTCAACTTCGGGCTTGACGAAGACATCGAGGCGCTGCGCGATCTGGTGCGGCGCTTCGCCCAGGAGAAAATCGCGCCGATAGCCGCCGAGATCGACCGCTCGAACGAATTCCCGGCACATCTGTGGGCGGAGCTCGGCGGGCTCGGCCTGCTCGGCATCACCGCCGATCCCGATTTCGGCGGCAGCGGCATGGGCTACCTCGCCCATGTCGTGGCGATGGAGGAGATTTCGCGCGCCTCGGCCTCGGTCGGCCTCTCTTACGGCGCCCATTCCAACCTCTGCGTCAATCAGATCAACCGCTGGGCGACGCAGGCGCAGAAAGAAAAATATCTGCCTTCGCTCTGCAGCGGCGAAAAGGTCGGGGCACTGGCGATGTCGGAATCGGGTGCCGGCTCAGATGTCGTGTCGCTGCGCCTGCGCGCCGAAAAGCGCAATGATCGCTACGTGCTCAACGGCACCAAAATGTGGATCACCAACGGGCCGGATGCCGAGACGCTGGTCGTCTACGCCAAGACCGATCCGGAACTCCATTCGCGCGGCATCACCGCTTTCATCGTCGAAAAGGCCTTTGCCGGTTTTTCGGTGGCGCAAAAGCTCGACAAGCTCGGCATGCGCGGCTCGAACACCGGCGAGCTGGTGTTCGACAATGTCGAAGTGCCGTTCGACAATGTGCTGCACGAGGAAGGGCGCGGCGTCGAGGTGCTGATGTCAGGCCTCGACTACGAACGCGCCGTGCTTGCCGGCGGCCCGATCGGCCTGATGGCTGCGTGCCTCGACGTGGCGATCCCTTACGTGCACGAACGCAAGCAGTTCGGCCAGCCGATCGGCGAGTTCCAGCTGGTGCAAGGCAAGCTCGCCGACATGTATGCGACGATGAATGCGGCGCGTGCTTACGTCTATGCCGTAGCCGCCGCCTGCGATCGCGGTGAGACGACGCGCAAGGACGCCGCCGGGTGCGTGCTGTTCGCCGCCGAAAAGGCGACGCTGATGGCGCTCGACGCCATCCAGCTTTTGGGCGGCAACGGCTACATCAACGATTACCCTACCGGCCGGCTGCTGCGCGACGCCAAGCTCTACGAGATCGGCGCCGGCACCAGCGAAATCCGTCGCTGGCTGATCGGGCGGGAAATCATGGCGGAGGGCGCCTAATGGCATTCTTTTGAGATTTGCCAGAAGCCGCACGATATGGCATACTTCTGGACATATGCCATAAATACAAGCGAGACGGACCATGGCGGGCAGAACGGGAAAGTCCGGATTTGATGAAGATCCGCAAGCACAGTTCGATGCTGGCGCTCGCAAAACGCGGCTTCGGGTTCCGGCGAAACGCGAGCGCGTCAAGCTTGGCGAGGGCGGGCGCTTCGTCATCCCTGCTGCGATGCGCGAGGAGATGGGCGTGAAGCCTGGCGAGGACATGATCCTTCATGTCGAAAACGGCGAGTTGCGGGTAAGATCGTGGCTGCAGAATCTGCGACGCGTTCAGGCCGAATTGTCGGCGCTGAAACAGCCCGGTGAAAGCGTCGTCGACGAATTTCTGAAGGAGCGGCGGGAAGAGCAGCGTCGAAGCGACAAGCGTCTCGACCGGCTTCACGCCGAAGGGACGACAGGAAAGCGGGTGAAATGAAGCCCTACGTCATGGACAGTTCGGCGGCGCTCGCAATCCTGCTCAACGAGCAAGGCACCGAGAATGCTTTGGGGTTCGCGCCGGATGCACAATGCAGTTCGGTCAATGCGGCCGAGATCATTGCCAAGCTGATCGACAAGGGACGCAGCTTGGAACAGGCTGCCGACGACCTCGGAAGTCTCGGCATGCCGATCGCCGTTTTCGACCAAGCGATGGGCATCGCCGCCGGCCAGCTTCGCCAACTGACGCGGCATCGCGGCTTGTCGCTGGGCGATCGGGCCTGCCTGGCGCTGGCGATTCGCGAGAACGCCATTGCCGTCACCGCCGATCGCGACTGGGGCGACCTGGATGTCGGCTGCAAGATCGAGCTGATCCGGTAGCGCCATGGCCCCCCTCACCTCGCAGATCTCGCCCGTCTCCGATATTTTCCGCGCCAATGCCGAGCGCATGCGGGCGCTGGTCGCCGATATTGCGGAAAAGGCTGCTACGGTCGAACACGGCGGCTCGGAGGAAGCGCGTGAGCGGCATGTTTCGCGCGGCAAGCTCCTGCCGCGGCAACGTCTTGCCCAATTGCTCGATACCGGCTCGCCCTTCCTCGAGATCGGCCAGTTCGCGGCGTGGTCGATGTATGGCGAGGACATCTCCTCGGCCGGCCTCATCGCCGGCGTCGGCCGCGTCGAAGGCACCGAAGTCATGGTCGTCGTCAATGACGCCACGGTGAAGGGCGGCACCTATTATCCACTGACGGTGAAGAAGCATCTGCGTGCACAGGAGATCGCATTGCAGAACAATCTGCCTTGCGTCTATCTGGTCGACAGCGGCGGCGCCAATCTGCCCAATCAGGACGAGGTGTTTCCCGACCGCGATCATTTCGGCCGCATCTTCTACAACCAGGCCAACATGTCGGCCGCCGGCATTCCGCAGATCGCCTGCGTCATGGGTTCATGCACGGCCGGCGGCGCCTATGTGCCTGCGATGTCGGACGAGACAATCATGGTGCGCAACCAGGCGACCATCTTTCTCGGCGGGCCGCCGCTGGTGAAGGCGGCCACCGGCGAGGACGTCACCGCCGAGGACCTCGGTGGTGCCGACGTGCACACAAGGCTTTCCGGCGTTGCCGATCACTATGCGCTCGACGACGAACATGCGCTGGCAATATGCCGGCGTATCGTCAAAAACCTGAATCGGAACAAGACTGTAAGCCTGGCCCTGAAGAAATCGATTCCGCCGCTTCACGATCCACATGAACTCTACGGCATCGTACCGACGGATTTGCGCCAGCCTTACGACGTGCGCGAGGTGATCGCCCGCATCGTCGACGGCTCCGAGTTCGATGAGTTCAAGCAGAATTACGGCACCACGCTGATCACCGGCTTCGCCCACCTCAGCGGCATGCCGGTCGGCATCGTCGCCAACAATGGCGTGCTGTTTTCGGAAAGCGCGCTGAAGGGCGCGCACTTCATCGAGCTGTGCTGCCAGCGCAAGATCCCGCTGGTCTTCCTGCAAAACATCACCGGTTTCATGGTCGGGCGAAAATACGAGGCCGGCGGCATCGCCAAGGATGGCGCCAAGCTGGTCATGGCGGTCGCAACGGCCAAGGTGCCGAAGGTGACCGTGATCATCGGCGGCTCGTTCGGCGCCGGCAATTACGGTATGTGCGGACGCGCCTATTCGCCACGCTTCCTGTGGATGTGGCCGAATGCCCGCATCTCGGTGATGGGCGGCGAACAGGCAGCAACGGTGCTGGCCGTCGTCAAGCGCGAAGGCATCGAGCGCAAGGGTGGCGAGTGGAGCGTCGAAGAGGAAGCCAAATTCAAGAAGCCGATCCTGATGAAGTACGAGCATGAAGGGCACCCGCTCTATTCGTCGGCAAGGCTCTGGGACGACGGCATCATCGATCCGGCGAAGACCCGCGAGGTGCTGGCGCTTAGCCTGTCGGCCGCGCTGAACGCCGGGATCGAGGAGACCCGGTTCGGCGTGTTCAGGATGTGAGATGAGCGCAGTCGGCCAGAGGATTCGCGTTCACACCGGCGACATCACGAAGCTGGCGGTCGATGCCATCGTCAATGCCGCCAACACCTCGCTTCTCGGCGGCGGTGGCGTGGACGGCGCCATTCACCGCGCGGCCGGCCCCGAGCTTGAGTTCGAATGCCGGATGCTGAATGGCTGCAAGGTTGGCGAGGCAAAGCTCACCAAGAGCTACAGGCTGCCGGCACGCTACATCATCCACACGGTCGGACCGGTCTGGTAAGGCGGCGGTAAAGGAGAAGCCGAGCTGCTCGCCTCCTGCTATCGCCGGTCACTCGAAATCGCCGCCGCAAAGGACTGCCGGACGGTGGCGTTTCCAGCGATCTCGACCGGTGTCTACCGCTATCCTAAGGATCAGGCGACGCAAATTGCTGTCGGTACCGTGAGTGCCTTCATCGGCCAGAATATCGTTCCGGAAACTGTCATTTTCTGCTGCTTCGACGAGCCGACGGCCGAACTGTATCAGCGGGTCGTTGCTGCACTCGGCAGGGTGTGACCCTGCGCGGGCGACGAACCCGTCCACACCTCCAGACCAATTTTTTTGCTTCTTCATCTGGCCAGCCGAAAGAATCACGGCTATTGGTCATGTCAAATACCAATGGGGATTGGGCGAAGATGAAACGGCGGCTTTTCAAGGAAACAACTGCGTCTATACTTGCGGGGTTGCTTATATTAGCGACGCCTGGCGCCAGTGCAGCGGCGTCGCTGGCTGGGAAAGTCGGCGACAAGCGTTCCTTCGTGTATCTCCCTCAGCAAGGCTCGGAAGGCAATTGCAGGCAGGCCTACAACGCCTATGTGGCTGCGGCCGGTCATTCCGCCTACGCATCGACCATCACCGGAGCAAGGGTCCTGTATTTCGTCTGCGGCGTGCACATTAACGCACCGTCCCAGAAGGCTGCCGAAGCGCTCGCGCTTAAGTCATGCGAATCCGGTCGCAAGAAGTTCAAAGTGGACATGGTCGGCGGCTGCGGCGTAGTCGCTTCCAAGTAGCTTTCGGCATCAAAGCGCCAGATAGCAATGGGGGATAGGGCGAAGATGAGACTTCAGCTTTTTCAGAAAACAACTGTATCCATATTTGCAGGGTTGCTCGTGTTGGGGGCGCCCGGTATCGGAGCAGCGGAGTCGCTGGCGGGAAGCAAGGGCGACAGCCGCTATCCCGTCTATTTCGCACCTGGCTCGACGGGAGGCTGTCAGAAGGCATACAGGGCCTATGTGGCGACCGGCAGCCATTCCGCTTATGCGTCGACTCCATTCAATTGGGCGACCGAGTTCATGATTTGCGCGCGTGCAAATGCAACGTCGCAAAAGGCTGCAGAGGCGCAGGCGCTGAAATCCTGCCAGTCAGCCAAGAGGAGCTACAAGGTCACAACCGCGGGAGCTTGCAGCATCGCTGCCTCCAAGTAGGAGATGCTGTTGGCGTTCGCTCTTCCAGGGGGAAAAATGACACCGAGACACGTCAAAAGTACAATCGCTTCGATACTTGCCGGCTTTCTTGTATTCACGGCACCTGGCATAGGAACGGCGGAATCGCTGGCGGGAAGCAAGGGCGAGACCCGTTTCTACCCCTATTTGCCGAAGAATCCGAAGGATCCATGCACCATGGCTTACAAGGCCTATGTAGCGGCCGGTGGCCATTCGGCCTATGCAAGCACTCCGTATTCCCGGGTGCGTTCGCTGTACATCATATGCGGCTCGCGCTTGAATGCACCATCACAGCAAGCTGCCGAAGAGTTGGCGTTAAAATCCTGTCAGGCCACCCGCAACAGTTATAAGGTTACGACAGGCGGAGGCTGCGAAATAGCCGCCTCCAAATAGCTGAATATCTGCCAGTCTTGGGTTTTTCAAATGGGTTGGGCAATGAAATCTTTATCCATCAGGCGAGCAACCATATTGGTACTTGCACTGTTCGTGGCCTCTGCACCGAATATTGGCGCCGCCGAATCGCTAGCTGGAAGCAAGGGCGACGTCCGTTTCTACCCGTATTTGCCGGCAACCGCGGATCGGCCGTGTACCAAGGCATATAAGGCGTATGTGGCGGCCAGCGGCCATTCAGCCTATGCGACCACTCCGTATTCCAGAGTGCGTTCGTTGTACATCATGTGCGGCTCGCGCTTGAATGCGCCCTCGCAAAAGGCTGCCGAGGATATGGCTATGAAATCCTGCCAGGCCACCCGCAGCCATTACAAGGTCACGACCGGTGGAGCTTGCGAAATCGCGGCCTCCAAGTAGGCAGGCCTCGCTTGCCTATCCTTTGACGGCCAGATTACAAAGCGGGGTATTGCCGCAGCTCGCGTGAAGAGAATTCGCGCCGTTGGCGGCGAGCTCTGCCTGTGGAGGCCCGATGTTCGCCAAGATCCTGATCGCCAACCGTGGCGAGATCGCCTGCCGGGTGGTCCGCACGGCACGCAGGATGGGTGTGCGCAGCGTCGCCGTCTATTCTGACGCCGACGCTCGCGCCTTGCATGTCGAGACGGCGGACGAGGCGGTGCATATCGGTCCCTCGCCTGCCGGCGAAAGCTATCTGCGGGGTAACAAGATCATCGCGGCGGCCTTGGCCACGGGTGCCGAGGCCATTCATCCGGGCTACGGCTTTCTCTCGGAAAATCCCGACTTCGTCGACCAGGTGGTCGCGGCGGGGCTGATCTTCATCGGGCCGTCGGCGGCCTCGATCCGCGCCATGGGATTGAAGGACGCGGCTAAGCGGCTGATGGAAAAGGCCGGCGTGCCGGTGGTGCCGGGCTATCATGGCGAGGCGCAGGAGATCGTGTTGCTCGCCTCCAAGGCGCGCGAGATCGGCTACCCCGTATTGATCAAGGCGCGCGCCGGTGGCGGCGGCAAGGGCATGCGGCGCGTCGAGCATCCCGATGATTTTTCGGAAGCACTGTCTGGCGCGCGGCGCGAGGCGAAGGCCGCCTTCGGTGACGACCGCGTTTTGGTGGAAAAATATGTCGACAAGCCGCGCCACATCGAAGTGCAGATATTCGGCGACAGTTTCGGCAATGTCGTGCACCTCTACGAGCGCGACTGCTCGGCGCAACGCCGCCACCAGAAGGTGATCGAGGAGGCGCCTGCCCCCGGCATGACGCCGGCGTTGCGCAAGGCGATGACCGAGGCGGCGGTGAAGGCCGCCAAGGCAATCCACTATTCCGGCGCCGGCACCATCGAGTTCATCGTCGATGCCTCGCAAGGTCTGAAGGCCGACCGTTTCTGGTTCATGGAAATGAACACCCGCCTGCAGGTCGAGCACCCGGTCACCGAAATGGTCACCGGCATCGACCTGGTCGAGTGGCAGTTGCGGGTGGCCTCCGGCGAAAAACTGCCGAAGACGCAGAGCGAGGTCGCGCTCTCCGGCCACGCCTTCGAGGCGCGCATCTATGCCGAGGACGCAGCAAGAGGGTTTTTGCCGGCGACCGGCACCTTGCACCATTTAAAATTTCCGCAACCGGCGCCCGAAGGTGCGAGCATGCGCATCGAAACCGGTGTGCGCGCCGGCGATGCGATCTCGCCGTCTTACGATCCGATGATCGCCAAGCTGGTCATCCATGGCAAGGACAGGCGGACGGCGCTCACGGCACTCGGCGCGGCGCTGTCGCAGACCGAAATCGCCGGCTCGACGGTCAACACCGCCTTTCTTGCCGCGCTGGCCGCTGATGCGGATTTTGCGGCGGGCGATGTCGATACCGACCTGATCGCCAGGCATCAGCAGGCGCTGACGGCGGTTCCGCCGCCGAGCGGTGAGACGATTGCCGCTGCGGCACTTGCCGCGTCTGGTGCGGGCGACTTGCCGTCCTCCGACGATCCCTGGTCGTCACTGGCCGGCTATGCGCATTTCCACGCGGTGGCGCGGCGCACGCTGCTGAGATTTGGCGAGCAGGGGATCGTCGCGCGCGTATCGGTGCGGCCGGACGGGCGGTTCGAGGTGGCGCTGGATGCCCCCTATGACAGCGCCAATTCGCATGATCTCCGCGCCGCGCCTCGCCTCGCCCGCTGGCCGGGCCACGTCACGGTCTTCGAAGGCGCCATCGGCTATGGTTTTGCCGTGCCGGATCCGCTGGCGCGGGCCGACGAAGCCGCAGCCGCTTCCGGCAGCCTGCGCGCGCCAATGCCGGGACTGGTCAAATTGGTTCGTGCTGGCAAAGGCGAGGCCGTGATCAAGGGGCAGCCGCTGCTGATCCTGGAGGCGATGAAGATGGAGCACACCATTGCCGCCCCCCATGACGGGGTAATCGCCGAAATCGCTGCCGAAGGCGCGCAGGTCACCGACGGAACCGTGCTGGTTCGCTTTGCCGAGGAACCACAGCTGACTGCTGTTTCCCTATCCACGAAGTGATCTCGAACGCGTCACAAAGGCATCGCCAAGAACAACATGGCCGGGTTTGACCCCGGCCATGTTCGATTACACCAGCGCAGCTTGCGGCGCCGCGGCCATTACGGCTGGATCGGGGCGTATTTGCCGTCGTGCCACTGGTTGATGTCGTAGCTGGCGTTCTTGAGGTCGCCTTTCTCGTCGAAGGTGACCGGACCGACAACCGTGCTGATCGGCTGGCCGTTCTTCAACGCTTCAGCGACCTTGGCCGGGTCGTCGCTGCCGGCGCGCTTGATGCCTTCGGCGAAGGCCTGGATCACCGCATAGGAAAACAGCGTGAAGCCCTCCGGCACGAAGCCGCCGGCCTTGATCTTGGCGATGGCTTCCCTGGCTTCGGGCTTCGCCTGCGGATCCGATGGGAAGACGAACATGGTGCCTTCACCGGCCGGACCGGCAACCTGCCAGAATTCCGGCGAAGCGATCGAGTCCGGCATGATCAGCTGGAACTTGAGGTTCTGCTCCGCCGACTGGCGCAGGATGAGGCCCGCTTCGGGATGATAGCCGCCGAAATAGACGACATCAGCTTTCAGCTCCTTGAGCTTGGTAACAAGCGCGGAGTAGTCCTTCTCGCCGGCGTTGATGCCCTCGTAGAGGATCTCCTTGAGACCGTTCTGGTTCATCGTTGCCTTGACGGCATCGGCCACACCCTGCCCATAGGCGCTCTTGTCGTGCATGATGACGACGTTCTTGCCGGCATATTTCTTGGCGATCCATGGACCGATGAAAGCGCCCTGCGCATCGTCGCGCGTATAGAGGCGCATGATCGTCGGCCAGCCAGCCTTCGCCGCTGCGTCGGTTAGCACCGGGTTCGAGGAAGCCGGACTCATCATCAGCGCGCCGGCTTCGGCGTAGACAGCGGAGGCCGGGATGCTGGAGCCCGAGCAGGCGTGGCCGTCGATGAACTTGACACCATTGGCGATGATGCGGTTGGCGACCGAAACCGCCTGCTTCGGATCGCACTGGTCATCCTCGATGTCGAGCTTGATCTGACGGCCATCGACACCGCCAGCCGCGTTGATCGCGTCAGCGGCGGCTTGCGCGCCCTGCTTGAACTGATCGCCGATGGTGGCAAGCTGACCGGTCATCGGTCCGACCACCGAAAAGGTGATGTCGTCGGCGAAGGCGACCGGCGCGGTCATCATCAGGCCAAATATGGCGGCGCTCAAAATACTGAATTTCTTCATGGTGACACAACTCCTCCACTCTCGCGCGACCGTCCCGGCCGCGCCTCTTCCAGAGTGGCGGGAGAATTTCATCCTTCACCGGAGCTGTCTAGGCGCATCGTCGGCACTCGATTGGGCCTGCAACACGCGGTCCCAAAGACAAAGCCGCGCCAGCCTTGTTCCGGCCGGTCGCGGCTTTTGTCATGAGCTTCCCAACGCAGCCGCGCCAGGACCCGCTCGCCTTCCCTGTCTATTGCTCAGCGGCTGCCGTGTTCTTGATCTTCTTGGCCCTGCCGTCTTGCGCGGCCTTGATTTTTCGGGCCTAACCGTCTGCGCGGCTTTGACCCGAAGCGTCCCTGTCGTGAACTCAGTACCCCCGTGAAGTCGACGTTGACGAATTCAGTGCATCGTCATCCATTCGCGGGCTTCGCGGAGCGCCTTGGCGATCTCGACCTTCGACATGGCGGCCGACAATTCAGAGCGCAGTTCCGCGGCGCGGGCCGAACCCTTGATCGCGGCGATATTGAACCATTTGTGGGCGGCGACGACATCGGTCTCGCAATCGCGGCCGGTCGCATACATCATGCCCAACTCGAAAAGAATATCGGCCTGGGCAGTTGCCCCCATGGCGCCGAAGCCGGCTTCAAGCATTTCAAAACGTGCCATTTCAAATCCCCTGTTCTGGCTCCCGAGAGGTGTCTCCGTCTGTCCCTCGGTGTCCTTGACTACCTTCGGGGCGGCTCTCTTTCGATGCTTTCGAGAATGCCGCGGAGGCTTGAATCCGTCGTTAAATGGCGTGCTTAATTTGAGGAAAACAAAGCTAAAACAAGAGGTAAACGCGAAAATTCGTTAAGGATACAAAGCCAGCAATCGCGCCGGTTTGCACAAAATTTGAAGAAAACTTGCGAGGCGCGGATCAAGACTCCGCTAACCACGGAACACAAAGACGTGTGCGGCCCGTTTCATTTTTCGCCGGCGCGGCCGTTCGGGAGCGGGCAAAAACCCGCAACCCTTCCGTCGCGGCACCGCTTTTGTTTTTCCGAGAGCTGGACTAGCTTACGTTTGCGTAAGGGGCAGACGGCCGGGGCGGAGCCCGATTGACTTGCCTGAGGGAGGAGAGACATGTTTCGACAAGTGAGCCTGGCCCTCGCGGCCGCAATAACGATGACCGGCGCGGCATGGGCCGATCCGATCGAAGGCAATTGGAAAACGCAAGCCGGATCGACTGCCGCCATTTCGGGTGGCGGCGGGGCATTTTCGATTACGCTCAAATCCGGCAAATTTGCCGGCAAGAACATCGGTTCACTGAAGGTGGCCGGCGACAACAAATATGCCGGCACGATAACCGACCCGGAAACCGACAAGACCTATTCGGGCAAGGCGTCGCTTTCCGGCAGTTCGCTCAAGATGAGCGGCTGCGTGCTCGGCGGGCTGATCTGCAAGAGCCAGACCTGGCATAAGCTCTGATCGAGCCCTTCCTGCCGGGATGAGCGGGGCCAGTTGGCCCCGTTTTCATGTTATCGGTCTCGCAGCCACGGCGTCGCCACCGGTCGCTGCTTTCAAGGCGGCCCGTCCAGAGATCATCAACCATTTTGAACCCCAGATGAACGCCGGCATCAGAGCTGGTTCAGCCGGGGCAAGGCATTGTCATGCGTGTTGAAGGAGACACCGCGCAATGCTTGCCCGCCGCTTCACCATCGTCTGCCTGCTGATGAGCCTGTTCGGCATGTTGTTCGCTGTCCTTGTCGCCGAAGCCGGCCGTCCGGCCCGCGCCTGGGACGTCGCCATTTCCTGCCGGCTCGGTTGCCCGAACCAGCTTCGCCACTGAACCCGACAGCGAGAATCTAGAAAACCACGCCATGACCCACCTCACCGCCAACGTCCTCAAGACCCTTCGGCTTCTGCCGCGGACGGCGCTCATCCTAATGCTTCTGGCGGCCCCGGTTCTGGCCGTACCGACGATGCGCGCCGATGCCGGTTCGACCATCGAGGCGCCTGCGCTGAGGAAGTCCGGTCTCGGCTTTGTGCTGCTGGTCAGCCTGCGGCGCGGTTGAATCGCAGGAAAGAAAACGCCCAACAGCGTTCTGAGACCGCCTTACCCCCTCCCAACCGCGCGCCCAACTCTCTATATTGGGTCATGGAAAAGCGAATCTATCCCCAAGCCATTGAATCGGTCGTCACGCCGGAGCCGTTTGGCCGACAGAGCTTCAACGACGCCAAGAAGGCGGTCGCCGCCCTGCAGGTGCTTTACGACCGCAATACCAAGTTCCTGCGCGATTCATTTGCCGCGCTCGCCGCGGGCGGCGACAACAACAAACGCTACCGGGCCTTCTATCCGGAGATCGGCGTCACCACGAGTTCGTTCACCCAGATCGACTCGCGGCAGGCCTATGGCCACATGCCGACGCCGGGGCATTTCTCGACCACCGTCACCCAGCCTGCCCTTTTCGAAAGCTATCTCACCGAACAGCTTCGGCTGATCATGCGCAACCACGGCGTTCCGGTCACGGTTTCGGAATCGACCACTCCCATCCCGCTGCATTTCGCCTTTCTCGAAGGCACGCATGTCGACGGCACTGCTGCCGAGCGCATTAAACGGCCGATCCGTGACCTGTTCGACGTGCCGGATCTCGACGGCACCGACGACCAGATCGCCAACGGCACGTTCGAAGTGGCATTGGGCGAGGCACGGCCGCTGGCACCGTTCACCGCGCAACGGATCGACTATTCGCTGCATCGGATGTCGCATTACACCGCGACCAGTCCCCAGCATTTCCAGAACTTCGTGCTGTTCACCAATTACCAGTTCTATATCGACGAATTCGTCGCCCGTGCACGCGATTTGATGGCCAATGGCGGTGACGGATACGTCGAGTTCGTCGAGCCGGGCAATATTGTGACCAAAGTCGGGGACAGCGCGCCCGGTGAGGGTGCCGCGCCGCCTCGCCTGCCGCAGATGCCGGCCTATCATCTGAAGAAGCCGAACCATGGCGGCATCACCATGGTCAATATTGGCGTTGGCCCTTCCAACGCCAAGACGATCACCGACCATATCGCGGTGCTCCGGCCGCATGCCTGGGTGATGCTCGGCCATTGCGCCGGTCTGCGCAACACGCAGGCGCTGGGGGATTATGTGCTGGCGCATGCGTATGTACGGGAAGACCATGTCCTCGACGACGACCTTCCGGTCTGGGTGCCGATTCCGCCGTTGGCTGAAATCCAGGTGGCGCTGCAGGAAGCGGTCGCCGAGGTCACCGGGCTTTCCGGCTACGACCTCAAGCGCATCATGCGCACCGGCACCGTCGCCACCATCGACAACCGCAATTGGGAGTTGCGCGACCAGCGCGGGCCGGTGCAGCGGCTGTCGCAGTCGCGGGCGATCGCGCTCGATATGGAATCGGCGACGATCGCCGCCAACGGCTTTCGCTTCCGGGTGCCCTATGGCACGCTGCTTTGCGTCTCCGACAAGCCCCTGCATGGCGAATTGAAGCTGCCTGGCATGGCGACCGAATTCTACAAGCGGCAAGTGGCGCAGCATTTGACCATCGGCATCAGGGCGATGGAGAAGCTGGCCGAAATGCCGATGGAGCGGCTGCATTCGCGCAAGCTCAGGAGCTTTTCGGAAACTGCCTTCCAGTAGCTGCCGATCGCATGTGTCGGTCCACGGCAGGACGTTTCGTCATCTTGATTGAGCCGCATTTCTGCCGATAGACAAAGCGATGGCACGTGTTCGAGACATGACGGTTGCGCTGGCGTTCGTCGCAATGCTTGCACTCTCGGTCGCGCTGGTGGCCGGGTTCTTCGGATCGCTGCATCCGGCCTTCGATTCTTTTGCTCATTTCCGCGTTCATTTTGCCTTCTTGATGGCGCTTTGCGCGCTGCCGCTGCTCGCCACCTCGTTTCGCCTGCAGGCCGCCGCCGGATTGCTGTTTGCGGTGGCCGCCTTTGCCACCACGTCGAATGCCTTGCCGCTTTCGCGGCTATGGCAGGTGCAGGCCGCCTACGACGCCAGGCCCGGCGGCGAGGCGGTCTACCGCCTGCTGCAGATGAACCTCAGGTTCAACAATCCAACGCCTGAGAAGGTGCTGTCGCTGATCGGCCGGACCCAGCCTGATGTGATCACCCTCGATGAGGTGTCCGAAATGTGGAAGGCAAAGCTTGGGCTGCTGTCCGGCGCTTATCCCTACCGGATCCTCTGCCCGTATCCCAATGGCGTGTTCGGCGTTGCGCTGCTGTCCAGACGACCGTTTGCCGCGGGCACAGAGCCGCACTGCGACAGCCGCGGCGCGATGGCAATCGCTACGGTCGATTTCGGCGGAACCGACGTCGATGTCGCCGCCATCCACCTCACCTGGCCATGGCCGCACAACCAATCACGGCAGATTGACGGACTGTCGAACGAAATCGTCTCGCTTGGCGAGACGTCGATCCTGGCGGGCGACTGCAACGCAGCGCCATGGAGCGCCGCTGTGCGGCGCGTCGCATCGCTTGGCAAGCTGACTGTAATGCCATCGGTCGGGCCGACCTGGCTCTACAGAAAGCTGCCGGATTTCCTGCGCTTCGCCGGACTGCCGATCGACCAGGTTTTCAGCAAGGGCGCTATCGCCATCCGTTCGGCGTCGACCCTTGGGGACACCGGCTCAGACCATCTGCCGGTGCTGGTGGAATTTTCGCTGCGCTCGGGTGGACAAGAGCCGCTCGACGAGCACCAGACGGCGACCGCATTTGCGGCGCTGCCTGGCGGGGCCCGAAGCTGAAAAATCCGCAGTCCAATCTCTACCCTGGCTTATTATTGGCCCACAAAAGCGCGGATGAGGTGCTCGACGGGGCCGCCGTCGCGATGCTCGCGCGCATCGAAGGCCTTCTGCTTTGCTTCATATTCGGCATAGATGGCATTGATCCGGCGCTTTGCCTCGCGACGTGCCTCGAAACAGTGCGGGTCATCATCGACTGTCAGCCCTCGAACCGACTTTTCGGTGGCCCGCATCATCTGTCTGGCGATGCGGCCATGGGTCTCTTCATGGGCGCGGACGCCAGCGAGGAACCGCTTCCACCGCTTCTGCAGTGCCGGCGACGTGGCTGAGGCCAGTTTGGGATAGGTATAGAAGAGATTGAGCGTCCCGTTGGCCTGGCGCAGGCGGCAGACGCCGTTTTCCGTATAGGCGTCGAAGGTCCAATCATCGACGCTGTAGCCGGTCTGCGCGATGGCGTGGGTCATGAAGCCGTGCTTCGGCCCACTGCGATCCATGGCCTCGATCAGGGCCGCGCCGGTGGTTCCGGCAATGTTATAAGTTCGTGTCTTGACCAATACTTTAGTGTCGGCCAAGGCTAAAGGGGTGCACAACGCCCCGATCGCCACAGCGCTCGTCAGAACTGCCAGACGCATTTTCCTTCCTCCCTGTCGTCACAGAAAGGAAACACAGGCAGGCGGTCTATTCAACAATCCTATGGTTGCGCTGCTCCTCATCTTGTTTGGTCCGGAGCAAACCTTGTGACTTACATGTTCTGGTAGACCGGGCCCTCGCCGCCCTGTGGCGGCACCCAATTTATGTTCTGGTTCGGGTCCTTGATATCGCAAGTCTTGCAGTGCACACAGTTCTGCGCGTTGATGACGAAGCGCACATCCTTGGCCGCAGGATCGGCGGCGGCATTGCCGTCCTTGTCGACCCATTCGTAGACGCTAGCCGGGCAGTAACGCGTCGAGGGCCCGGCATAGACGTCATGTTCGGAGCGCTTCTGCAGGTCCATGTCGGCGACGAGCAGATGCACCGGCTCGTTTTCCTCGTGGTTGGTGTTGGACAGGAACACCGACGACAGCCGGTCGAAGGTCAGCACCCCGTCCGGCTTCGGGTAGGCGATCTTCTGGTGCGCGGCGGCCGGTTCCAGCGTGGCGTAGTCAGCCTTGCCGTGCTTCATCGTGCCGAAGGGCGAGAAGCCGAACAGCGTGTTCAGCCACATGTCGAGCCCGCCAAGGCCGACGCCGACAATGGTGCCGAAGCGCGTCCATAGCGGCTTGACGTTGCGCACTTTCTTCAGATCCTTGCCGATGTCGGTGGCGCGCCAGGCGGCCTCGTAGGAGGCCAGCTCGTCATTGGCGCGGCCGGCGGCTATCGCATCACAGACATGCTCGGCGGCCAGCATTCCGGAGAGCACGGCATTGTGCGAGCCCTTGATGCGCGGCACGTTGACGAAGCCGGCCGCGCAGCCGATCAGCGCACCGCCGGGGAAGGACAGTTTCGGCACCGACTGCCAGCCACCTTCGGTGATGGCGCGGGCACCATAGCCCAGCCGCTTGGCGCCCTCGAAGGTGCCGCGGATCGCCGGATGGGTCTTGAAGCGTTGGAACTCGTCAAAGGGCGACAGATAGGGGTTCTTGTAGTTCAGGTGAACGACGAAGCCGACTGCCACCTGATTGTCCTCGAGATGGTAGAGAAAGGAGCCGCCGCCGGTCTTCATATCGAGCGGCCAGCCGAAGGAATGCTGGACAAGGCCCGGCCGGTGGTTTTCCGGTTTGACCTGCCAGAGTTCCTTGAGGCCGATGCCGTATTTTCCGGGCTCACGACCGTCGGAAAGCTGATATTTGGCGATCAGTTGCTTGGCCAGCGAGCCGCGCGCGCCCTCGCCGATCAAGACATATTTGCCCATCAGCGCCATGCCCGGCGCAAAGCCCGGGCCGTGCGTGCCGTCCTTCTCGACGCCCATGTCGCCGGTGACGACGCCGGTGACCGCACCGGCCTCGTTGTAGAGCAGGCCGACCGCGGCAAAGCCCGGATAGATCTCGACGCCCAGCGCCTCGGCCTTTGTCGCCAGCCAGCGGCAGACATTGCCGAGCGAGACGACATAGTTGCCGTGATTGTTCATCAGCGGCGGCATCAGGATATTGGGCAGACGGAACGAACCGGCGGCGCCGAGAACCAAGAAATGGTCGTCGGTGACCGGTGTCCTGAAGGGATGACCCTCCTCTTCGCGCCAGCCGGGCAACAGCCGGTCGATGCCGATCGGATCGACGACGGCGCCGGACAGGATGTGCGCGCCGACTTCGCCGCCCTTTTCCAGCACGACGACGGAAAGCTCGGGATTGACCTGCTTGAGACGGATCGCGGCGGCGAGGCCGGCCGGGCCGGCGCCGACGATGACCACGTCGAATTCCATGCTTTCGCGTTCGATATCGCTCATCGACCCCTCACTGGCTCGCTATTCCCAGCATCTTGCTGGCTCACGCGCTGCATAGCGCATCAAATAGCGACGGGAAACCGGCGCGGACGTGACAATACCGATTTCGTCAAAAGTCGCGTCCTGCCGCACAGATTCGCGGTGGCGAGTACCAATCTTCAATCCTATTCCGTCTGTAAGGATATGTCGCACTGATGTTTTTAATTGTTCGACGGCTTGCTTATCGGCCATACTTCCCGCCATGCGCATATTCGGGCCGGCTGGCTTTTCATCGACGCGCTTTTTTTTCACGCCCGGCCGGATTTGCCGTGCGGCGTTCTTGGCGCTTCTGCCGCTGGCGGCCGTCGATGCCCGCGCCGACCCACGACTGGTCTGGGCGACCGGCGCCTACTCCTTTTCCGACGAGCGCGGCGGCTTCCGCATCACCGGGGCTTCGGGCGTCGGCACGAAGGAGGA
Source organism: Mesorhizobium sp. M0923 (assembly GCF_040319365.1). Classification (NCBI taxonomy): domain Bacteria; kingdom Pseudomonadati; phylum Pseudomonadota; class Alphaproteobacteria; order Hyphomicrobiales; family Phyllobacteriaceae; genus Mesorhizobium; species Mesorhizobium sp. M0923. The sequence goes on from NZ_JAMYNW010000014.1 coordinate 24,809, forward strand.
TCCGCTCGTCATCACCGAAGAGCTGAATTCAGCGACGCCGGTAACGCTGGCCATTCGCACGACGAAGCCGATCCAGCCGTTCGGCAAGGCTGGAGACTTCGCCAATGGGCTGATGTACATGCGCATCGACGTGCTCAACAATAGCGGCCAGGCCTGGGTCGAGTTCCAGTTCGAACTCCAGGAGATCCTCGACCAGCCGAGCGTGTTCGGCGACGGCCTGTCGTTCGACCAGCGCAACAAAACGCCCGAAAATATCTGGTCGAGCAGCTACGCCGATTTCGACCGCAATTTCGAACCGTATGACCGCCTGCTGTTCAAGAACGGCAAGATCGACCCGCTGAAGACCGCCAGCTTCTATTTCCTGATCACCGACTACACGCCGCGCTGGACGTTCTATCTGGTGCAGGATCCGCGTATACCGTCGAGCTGAACTTGCAAATTCAAGCTCCGCGGCCGAATGTGAAACCATGACTGCCGCCCCCCACAATAACCGAGCCGATCTCGCCGAACTGCTGGCCTTCTACGCCAGCGCTGGCGTCGATGAGGCACTTGAAGAACAGCCGGTAAACAGGTTTGCAGAAGCCAGGCCGCCGGAGCGGGTACCCGCGGCGGCCGCTCTGCCGGCCGGTGAAAATGCGGCGCCGCAACGCTCGACGAGCGTGTCGCGCGCCGAAATGGGCGAGAGACCGAACACGGCACCGGTAGTGCGAACGCCTCCGGCCACCGCAACGGTGCCCGACGAGGCGCAGGCGGCGTTGGCGCGCCAACTGGCGAGGTCGGCGGCAAACCTCGACGAGCTTCGCCAACACGTGGCGGCATTCGACGGCTGCAATCTCAAATTCACGGCCAAGAACCTGGTGTTCGCCGACGGCAATCCGACTGCCGAGGTGATGCTGGTCGGCGAAGCGCCGGGCCGCGACGAGGACATAGAGGGCCTGCCGTTCGTCGGCCGCTCTGGCCGGCTGCTCGACCACATCCTGGCCGCGATCGGTCTTGATCGAAATTCAGTCTACATCGCCAATGTCATTCCCTGGCGGCCACCGGGCAATCGCACGCCGACGCCACACGAGACCGAGATATGCCGGCCGTTCATCGAACGGCAGATCGAGTTGGTTGCTCCGAAAGTGCTGGTCAATCTCGGCGGCCCGTCGGCAAAGACCCTGCTCAACACCTCCGAAGGCATATTGCGGCTGCGCGGCAACTGGCGCGTCCACACGACCCCATCCGGCGTCGCAATTCCCGCCATGCCGACCCTGCATCCGGCCTATCTCCTGAGGACGCCGGCGCACAAGAAGCTGGCGTGGCGGGATTTCCTCGAAGTGAAGGCGAAGTTGCGGGCGCTGAGTTGAGGTCGCGCGCCTCTTCCTTCTCTCTGTGGTGGAGAAGGGAAAGACAGTGCCGATGACTTCCCAGGTAATTGAAATCCCTCTCCCACCGGCCTAGTCATCTCGTCATGACAGCAGTCCAGATTTCCGCCGGCAGTCTCATTCGCGAATGGCGTACACGCCGGCGCATGAGCCAGCTCGACCTCGCCATGGAGGCCGAGATCTCGCAGCGGCATCTGAGCTTCGTCGAAAGCGGCCGCGCCGCACCCTCGCGCGATATGGTGCTGCATCTGGCCGAGCAGCTTTCGATCCCGCTCAGGCAGCGCAACCAGCTGCTGCTGGCCGCCGGCTTTGCCCCGAGCTTCAGTGAGCGGCCGCTTGACGACGCCTCGATGGCGCCGGCGATGGCGGCGGTCGAGACCGTGCTCAAGGCGCACGAGCCGTTCCCGGCGCTTGCCGTCGACCGGCACTGGAACCTGGTGTCGGCGAACGCCGCCATAGGCCCGTTCCTCGCCAATGTCGCCGATGCCTCATTGCTGACGCCGCCGGTCAACGTGCTGCGCCTCAGCCTGCATCCCGGCGGCATCGCGCCGCGCATCGTCAACCTTGCGGAATGGCGGACGCATCTTCTGGAGCGGCTGAAGCAGCAGAACGATGCTACCGCCGATCCGGTGCTGGTCGAGCTCGAGCGCGAGCTTCGGGCCTATCCGTCCGGCCTCAAAGGCAGCCGGCCGGCGCCGGTCGAACCGAATGCGATTGTCCATCCGCTCAAGCTTGCCCATGGCGACGCGATGCTGTCGTTCATCAGCACCATCACCGTATTCGGCACGCCGCTCGACGTGACGTTGTCGGAGCTGGCGATCGAATCCTTTTTCCCGGCCGACGAGCAGACGCGGGCGGTGCTGGTGCGGCTGGCGAAAGGGCGGGCCGACGCGGCGAAAGGCTGATCACCCCTGTGGCGCGATCGCCTTGCGCGTGCGGGTGCGTTCGAGGCCGAGCTGGCGCTCACGCCAGATAATGAAAATGCCCGCTGCGACGACGATAATGCCGCCGACCAGCATGTTGATCGTGGCGACGTCGCCAAAGACCAGATAGCCGACCACGACGCCGAGGATCATCGAGGTGTATTCGAACGGTGCCACGACCGAAGCTTCGGCATGGCGATAGGCCGAGGTCATCAGGATCTGGCCGAGCCCGCCGCAAAAACCCGCGGCAATCAGAAGCCCCGCCTGCACTGGCGTCAGCGCCTGCCAGCCGAATGGCAGCGAAAGCAGCGCCATGACGCTCGCCGTCACAGAGAACCACAGCACGATGGTCGCCGTCCGCTCGCTCTGGACGAGGTTGCGCACCAGGAGCATGGCGATGGCCGAGATCGCCGCGGCCATGAGGGCGGCGATGACGCCGAGCACCTCCTGGTCGCCAAGGGCAGCGCCCGAGCCCAGCAGCGTCAGTTCCGGCCACGAGATGATCAGCACCCCGACCAGGCCGACGGCAACCGCGCTCCAGCGATAGATGCGGATGGCTTCGCCGAGGAAGATCGAACTGAACACCACGACCAGCAGCGGCTGCGCGTAGTTCAGCGTAATCGCCTCGGGCAGCGGCAGCCGCGTCAGCGCGAAGAAGCCGAGCCCCATGGCGCAAACCCCGACAACACCGCGCGCAATGTGGTTGAGCGGGCGCTTTGTCGAAAAGGCGGTGCCGAGTTTCCCCTGGAAGGCGAGGAAGGCGATGATCGGAAAGATGGCAAAGAAGGAGCGGAAAAAGACGATCTGGCCCGCCGGCACCGTGCCTGCCACCTTGATGCAGGACGACATGCCGACGAAGACCGCCACCGATACGATCTTGAGCACGATCCCGGTTAGCGTGCTGTGTTCGCCGGCGTGGTCGCCGGCAGCAAGCACTGGCAAGTCCCGTTCGGCTGTCACGCCCCTTTTGCTTCCTGGATCGCCGCCAAGATGCGCGCCGGCGTTGCGGGCATGTCGATATGTCTGATGCCGTAGGCGCTATAGAGAGCGTCGGTCACCTCATTGAGCGCGGCACGCGTCGACCCGATCGTACTCGCCTCCCCGGCGCCCTTGAAGGCCTCGCGACGCAGCACCGAGGCGCCCATCCCGAATTTCGGCGTGACGACGGTCATGGAAGCCTCGCGATGATGCTTGGGAAATGATCGCCTGAAATAGACGTCGCTGCAGTTTTGTCGAGGGAGTGTTTCGTGTAAAGAGCGCAGACTTCAATTTATTTGGACCAGCGGACCCGCCCGCCACTCCCGGATCGACAGGAAAAATCAAGGAATGCGCACCGATACCGGCCAGGTCTTCAAGCTCGAAGACTATCGCCCCAGCGATTATCTCATTCCGGAAACCAGCCTGACTTTCCGCCTTTCACCTGAAGCAACGCATGTCACCGCCGTGCTGGCGGTCGAACGCCGCGACGGGATTGCGGCATCAGTGCCGCTGGTGCTCGATGGCGACGGGCTGACGCTCAGCAGCATCGCCATCGACGGCCAGGAAACGAGCCCTGCGGATTTTCTCGCCACGCCCGATCAACTGACAATCGTCAGCCCCCCTGCGGCAAGGCGCTTCCAACTGAGAATCGAAACCGTGCTGGCGCCGGCGCGGAACGAAGCGCTTATGGGCCTCTATCGCTCCAGCGACGTCTATTGCACGCAGTGCGAGGCCGAAGGCTTTCGCCGCATCACTTATTTCCTCGACCGCCCCGACATCCTGTCGGTCTATACGGTGCGCATCGAAGCTCAGCGCCGTGAGGCGCCGCTGCTTTTGTCCAACGGCAACCCGGCCGGCAGCGGCGAACTTGCCGGCGGCAGGCACTATGCGGTCTGGCACGACCCGTTCCCCAAGCCGTCCTATTTGTTTGCGCTGGTGGCGGGCGACCTCGGCAAGATCTCGGACAGTTTCGTTACCCTGTCTGGCCGCAACGTCGAGCTCGGAATCTATGTCGAACCGGGCAAGGAGAGGCTCGCCGGCTACGCCATGGATGCCTTGAAACGCTCGATGAAATGGGACGAGGAGGCGTTCGGCCGCGAATACGACCTCGATGTCTTCAACATCGTCGCCGTATCCGACTTCAATATGGGCGCGATGGAGAACAAGGGTCTCAACATCTTCAACGACAAGTATGTGCTGGCCGACCAGGAAACCGCGACGGACGCCGATTTCGCCAACATCGAAGCCATCATTGCCCATGAGTATTTCCACAATTGGACAGGTAACAGAATCACTTGCCGCGACTGGTTCCAGCTTTGCCTGAAGGAAGGCCTGACCGTTTTCCGCGACCACGAATTCTCCGCCGATCAGCGCTCGCGCGCCGTCAAGCGCATCGCCGAGGTGCGTACGCTGCGCGCCCATCAGTTTCCCGAGGACCAGGGGCCGCTGGCGCATCCCGTGCGGCCGCGCCGCTACCGCGAGATCAACAATTTCTACACGGCGACGGTCTACGAAAAGGGCTCGGAAGTCGTGCGCATGATCCATACCATCCTCGGCGCCGAGACGTTCCGCGCCGGCATGGACCTGTACTTCGAACGTCACGACGGCCAGGCGGCGACGATCGAAGACTTCATCAAGGTGTTCGAAGACGTCTCCGGTCGCGACCTGTCGCAGTTTTCGCTGTGGTACCATCAGGCCGGTACGCCGAACCTGACCGTCAGTTCAGCATATAATCCGGCGGCGCGAGAATTCACGCTCGAAATCGAGCAGTCGGTGCCGCCAACACCGGCGGAAAGCCGCAAGCGGCTGATGCACATTCCGCTTGCCTTCGGCCTGGTTGGCGCCGGTGGCGAGGCGATAGCGCATAGCGGCGTCGAAGGGGCGAACGTCGAGGACAGTGTCATCCATATCCGCAAACGTCGCCATGTCGTCAGGTTTTCCGGGATTGCCGAGCGTCCGGCCATGTCGCTCAACCGTGGCTTTTCGGCGCCGGTGACGCTTTCGGTCGAGCAACGGCCCGACGACCAGTTTTTTCTGGCTGGCCATGACAGCGACGCCTTCTCGCGCTGGCAGGCGTTCAACACGCTTTTGACCGATGCCCTGATTGCAGCCTTCCGTCAGATCCTGGACCACAGGCAACCCGAGTTCAGCGCCCGGCTGACCGAGCTTGCGGGCAAGATAGCCGGCGACGAAGCACTCGAACCCGCCTATCGGGCATTGGCGCTGGCGCTGCCCGGCGAGGCCGATATCGCCCGCGACATTGGCAAGAACATCGACCCCGACGCCATTTTCGCGGCGCGCGAGGCGCTAGTGGTTGCGATCGCCGAGACCAACAGCGAGATATTCTCCAAACTTTACGATCGGCTCGCCGACAATGGTCCGTTCAGCCCGGATGCGACCAGTGCCGGGCGGCGTGCACTGCGCAATGTCCTGCTGGATTATCTCTGCTTGCTGCCGGGAGGCGCGGAACTCGCTGCCCGGCACTTCCAGTCGGCGACCAACATGACCGACCGGGCCGCGGCGTTGACCGTGCTTGCGCACCGTCACCACGGCTCACCGGAGGCGACCAAGGCGCTGGCCGATTTCGAGGCGAGATATGCAACCGATGCGCTGGTCATGGACAAATGGTTCCAGATCCAGGCCAGTGTGCCCGGCCCGCAAACCGTCGATGCGGTGCGCGCTTTGACCGGCCACCCGACGTTCTCGATGGCCAACCCGAACCGGGTGCGCTCACTCATCGGTACGTTTTCCAGCGCCAACCAGACCGGCTTCCATAGCGCCGACGGCGAGGGCTACCGGCTTTTCGTCGAAACGGTGCTGCAGGTGGAAAAGCGCAACCCGCAGGTGGCCGCCAGGCTGGCGACGGCGCTCAGGTCTTGGCGGTCGCTCGAACCGGTGCGGCAGGCCAAGGCAAGGGAGGCGCTGCTTTCGATCGCCAATGCAGAGAAGCTCTCGGCCGATTTGCGAGACATCGTCGAGCGCACGCTGGCCTGACAACGCGCCGGCTCACCACCACAATGGCGTCTCGCCCGAAAACCGCATTATTTTAGTCGATTTTTAATCTTTTTTCGCCGCGCCTCTGGACAAGGCGAATCACCTTTGATTCTTTACAGACGATTCGGAAGTGCGGCGTTGCCGGATCGTCAAGCAGATTGAAAATCGGGGAGTGCCATTTATGGCGAAGGCGGACGCGTGGGGCGCGCCCGGTGGGACGGCTTTTGAGCGACGCGAGGCGCGAAGCGACGGTCTCGCCGGCAATACGCGGCTCATCGCCGAACCTGCCTACCGACGGCTGCTGGCAGCCGAGCCGCTGTTGCGGCGATCGATACCGGCCCTCATCATCATCTTTCTGTTGATCATTGCAGTATTGCGCTTTCTGTCGCTGATGAACGAGCGCGACGAGATCGAGCGCGACGCCAAGGCGATCCTTGCGCTGGCCGCGGGCCAACTGGCCAGTTCGATCGCTGCCGACGCGACCATGGTTTCGACGCCCGGCGCGATCCAGGACCTGCTGGAGGGAACCGGCCGTCAGGGCGCGATGGGCCGAAGCCACGTACTGGCGATCACCGACAGCGCCTTCAAGATCATTGCCGTATCGCCGCAGTCGACGCACTGGGAGGGGCGATCGCTCGATGGCCTCGTGCAGGGCGGGCAGCCGCTGTTCATGTTCGGCGACCGCGCCGGGGTGATGGAGGTCAGCATCGGCGGACAGGACTGGTACGCGGCGGTGAGCCTGGCGAATGGCCGAAGGGGTGCCGCGGCAGCCTTTGTGCCGCAGGAGGCAGTTTTTGACACCTGGCGCAAGACGGTCTCGCTCAACGTCACGCTGTTTGTGCTGACGGCCGGCGTGCTGATCATCATCCTCTACGCCTATTTCGGCCAGGCGGCGCGCGCCCAGGCCGCCGACCGCATCTATCTCGAAGCCCACCAGCGCATCGACATGGCGCTGGTGCGCGGCCGCTGCGGCCTGTGGGACTGGGACATGGTGCGCGGCAAGATGTACTGGTCGCGCTCGATGTACGACATGCTGGGCTACGAGCCTTGCGACACGATGCTGTCGTTCGGCGAAGTCGACGAAATCATCCATCCCGAGGACGGCGATTTGTTTGAACTCGCCAACAGGATCGTCGGGCGCGAGATCGACCACATCGACCAGGTGTTCCGGATGCGTCATGCCGACGGGCAATGGGTCTGGATGCGGGCAAGAGCACAGGTTATCGACCCGGAAGCCCCGGAGATCCAGCTGATCGGCATCGCCGTCGACGTCACCGAGCAGCGGCACCTGGCGCTGCGCTCCGAAGCCGCGGACCTGCGCCTGAGGACAGCCATCGAAAACATCAACGAATCCTTCGTGCTGTGGGATTCGTCCGAGCGCCTGATCATGTGCAATTCCAAATACCAGCAGGATAACGGCCTGTCGGATCGCGACGTGATGCCGGGCGCCCCGCGCGCCGTGCTGGATGAACGCATGTTGGCGTTCGCCTCGGAGCGGCGGCTTGCCAATACCAACGGACCGCAGGGGGGCGTGACCTTCGAGCGCCAGCTTGCCGACGGCCGCTGGCTTCAGGTGAACGAATTGCGGACAAGGGACGGCGGCACCGTCTCGGTCGGCTCCGACATCACCCAGATCAAGCTGCACCAGGAGAAGCTGGTCGACAGCGAGCGCCGTTTGATGGCAACGATCCACGACCTCAGCCTTGCCCGTCGGGCGGAAGAAGAACGGGCCCGCGAACTCGTCGAGCTCAATCGCAAATACATGAAGGAAACCGAGCGGGCGGAAGCGGCGAACCGGGCCAAATCTGAATTCCTGGCCAATATGTCGCACGAGTTGCGCACGCCGCTCAACGCGATCATCGGCTTTTCGGAACTGATGGAACGGGGCCTGTTCGGGCCGCTGGGTTCGCCGCGCTACGAAGAGTATGCCACCGACATCAACGGCAGCGGCAAATATCTTCTCGGCGTCATCAACGATATCCTCGACATGTCGAAGATCGAGGCCGGCCAGTTCGCGCTGGATCAGGAACAAATCGATCTCTGCCCGCTGATCAGGGAAACGGTTCGCGTCGTTTCGCTGCAGGCGGCGGAAAAATCGATCACCGTCGAAACCCGCATCGCCGATTCGCTGACGCTGTTCGCCGACCGCAGGGCGATCAAGCAGATCCTCATCAATTTGTTATCGAATGCCGTGAAGTTCACCGGGCAAGGCGGCCACATCTCGGTCAGGGCCCGCAGCATTTCCAGCGCGCTGATCCTGACGATCGAGGACAATGGCTGCGGCATCCCGAAGGCGGCGCTGAGCAAGCTCGGGCGGCCGTTCGAACAGGTGCAAAACCAGTTCTCCAAGAGCCATGCCGGCTCCGGCCTCGGCCTCGCCATCTCGCGCTCGCTGGCCGAGCTTCAGGGTGGCGCGTTGAAGATCCGCTCGACCGAAAGCGTCGGCACGATCGTCTCGGTACGCATCCCGATCAAGAAAGCCACGCAGGCGGTCAAGGCCGCTGCCTGAAACGACAAAATAAGTCTCCGGCGGCTCGCGCCGCCGGAGAGGTTATTAATTCTCACTGCATGCCGTCATTGCCGTCGCCGCCCCATTGGTGGTGACGGCCGGGACCCTTCGGCAGTTCGTTCTTCTCGATCTTGCCGTCATTGTCGCGGTCGAGCATGGCGAACACCTTCTTCTGGCGGCTGGTGATGTCGTCGGCGGTCAGCGTGCCGTCGCCCTTGGTGTCGTAGCGGGCGATGATGCGCCTGGCCATCTGCTCGAAGCGTGCCTTCTCCAGCGCGTCGGCGAGCTGTGCCACGGTCAGCTTGCCGCCATTGTCGGCGACCATCTTCTTCAGCCGCGCGTTCATGGCGTCGGAGAACTGGTCGAAGGTGATGGTGCCGTCATTGTCCTTCATGACCTTACCGAGGCGCATCATCATGCCCTCGCGCGGCCCGGCGCCGGAGTGCTCGTCTGCATAGGCAGCGGTGCCGACGGCGCCGGCCAGGGCTGCGAAAACGAGTGCAAGTCTGGTCGTCTTTCTCATGGTCTTCTCCTGTTGCATCGTCACCCCCGATGCTAGAGCGGCAGATCTTCAATCCCCGCTCTATCTCCTTGTTTGAGCATCGGAAGCTCCCAAAGCAGGTCGCCACTTTTGGCTCCGATGCTCTCGCCCGTTCGGCCGATTGCCGTCACGGTTATTTCGCACGAAGCAAAAGGTCAAAATCCTTTCTGACCTTCTGCGACGTCTCCTTGAGGTGCGCTTCAAGCACACCGAAATCCGGCAGGTCGGTGACCGCCAGAAGCAGATCCGAAAGCCCTGGCGGAACGTCGTCGCGTTCGAACGCGCCGGTAAGGCAAAGCCGTATTATCTGGGTCAGCGCCAGATAGAGCGAATAGGCATCCACCAGTTCCTGCCTGACCTGGGCGCTGGCGAAATCCGGCGCCAGGCGCGACAGGATGTCAGCCGTGCCGGTGGCCCTGCGGCCTGCCTCGATCTTTCCGGTAATCACCGCAACCTGGGCGATGAATTCGAGATCGATGAGGCCGCCCGGGATCAGCTTGATGTCCCAGGTATCGCGCGGCGGCTTCTCCTTGTCGACCATGGCGCGCATCTCGGATGCCTCGGCCATCACCTTGACTGGATCGCGCGGCAGAGCGAGCACTGCGGCAACTTCCCCTTCGACCTCGCGGCAGAGCTCGGCATCGCCGCCGATCGCGCGGGCTCGCGCCAGCGCCATGTGCTCCCATGTCCAGGCGTCCTGGCGCTGATACTTCTTGAAGGCGTCGACATGCGTGGCCACCGGCCCCTTGTTGCCGGACGGCCGAAGGCGAAGGTCGAGCTCGTAGAGCACGCCCTCGGCGGTCGGCGCGGAAACGGCGGCGATCAGCCGCTGCGTCAGCCGGCTGTAGTAATGCGACGGGGCAAGCGGCTTGTCGCCGTCGGACTCCTCGGCATCGGCGTCGTGATCGTAGAGCAGGATGAGGTCGACGTCGGAACCTGCCGTCAGTTCGCGGCTGCCGAGCTTGCCCATGCCGAGCAGTGCGACCCTGCCGCCGGCAATATAGCCATGACGCAGCGCGAATTCGGCCATCACCGCCTGCAAAGCCGCTTCGATAGTCAGATCGGCGAGGTCGGAAAAAGCGCGGCCGGCGCGCGGCGGATCGATCGACCTGGCAAGCAGCCTGACGCCGATCAGGAACTTTTGCTCCGAAGCAAAGATGCGCAGTCGGTCGAGCACGTCCTCATAGGCCCTGTCGCCTTCGAGGAAGGCGGCAAGACGCGCCGACAGATAGGCACGGTTGGGCAGTTCACTGAGCAGCGCCGGATCGAGCAGGCCGTCGAAGACATGTGGCCGGCGCGTGATGATGGCGGCCAGCCGCGGTGCCGCGCCCATGATCGTCGCCATCAGCTTCAGCAAAGCTGGGTTCGAATGCAGCAGCGAAAACAGCTGGATGCCGGCAGGCAGGCCGGCAAGGAATTCGTCGAAGCGGATCACTGCCTCGTCCGCCCGCCGCGTCTGGCCGAAGGCTTGCAGCAGCGCCGGCGTCAGTTCGGTCAGCCGCTCGCGCGCTTCCGCCGACCGGGTGACGCGATACCGGCCGAAGTGCCAGCCGCGGATAACCCGGCAGATGTCGCTCGGCCGCTGGAAGCCGAGCCGCTTCAGGGTCTGCAAGGTGTCGGGATCGTCGACGTCGCCGGTAAAGACCAGATTGCCGATGCCTGCCGAAAGCTCCGGCGCGGTTTCAAACAGCGCTGCATAGTGGCGCTCGACCTGGTGCAGCGCCGCGCGAAACGCTTCGGCAAAGCCTGCCGCATCGGCAAAGCCCAGCATGCGGGCGACGCGCTCCAGCCCCTCTTCGTCCTCCGGCAGGATGTGCGTCTGCTGGTCGGCAACCATCTGGATGGCGTGCTCGACGCGGCGCAGGAACCAGTATTGCCTGGTGAGCGCCTCGCGCGCATCCGCAGTGATCCAGCCACGCGCGGAGAGTTCGCCAAGCATCGGCACGGTCTCGCGGCCGCGCAGTTCGGGAAAGCGACCGCCGGCGATGAGCTGCTGGGTCTGGACGAAGAACTCGATCTCGCGGATGCCGCCGCGGCCGAGCTTGACGTTGTGACCTTTGACCGCGACCTCGCCATGGCCCTTGTGGGCGTGGATCTGGCGCTTTATCGAATGGACGTCGGCGATCGCCGCATAGTCCATGTATTTGCGCCAGATATAGGGCTGCAGTTCCTTCAGGAACGCGGCGCCGGCGGCAAGATCGCCAGCCACCGGGCGCGCCTTGATCATGGCGGCGCGCTCCCAGTTCTGGCCGCGCGCCTCATAGTAGCGCAGCGCCGCCTCGACCGGGATCGCCAGCGGCGTCGAGCCGGGGTCGGGACGAAGCCTGAGATCGGTGCGGAAGACGTAACCGTGCTCGGTGCGGTCCTGGAGAATGCGGACCAGCCGGCGGGTCAGGCGCGAAAACAGCTCGGTGGCATCGAGCGAATCGACGACGGCAGGCGCATCGGGGTCGAAGAAGACGACGAGGTCGATGTCGGAGGAGAAGTTCAGCTCATGCGCACCGAGCTTGCCCATGCCGAGCAGGATCCAGCCCGAGCGTTGCGCCGGATTTTTCGGATCCGGCAAACTGAGCTTGCCTTGCTCATGCGCGTCGCGGAGCAGGAAATCGACGGCTGCACGCGTGCAGGCGTCGGCAAGATCGCTCAGTCGCCGCACCGTCAGCGAGGTCTCGGCCTCGCCGGCGAGATCGGCCAAGGCGATCAGGAAATGCGCCTCCGCCTTGCATCGGCGCAGCTCCATCATCAGGCTGCCTTCGGAGACGGCCTCTGCGCGCGCTGCCTTGTCGACCGCGGCGCAGATCGATGACAGCCGCGCCTCGATGGTCTCGTCGAAAAGCGCATCGACTATCCGCGGCCGGCGGCGCGCGGTATCGCGCAGGAACGGCGACAGGTCGAAAACGGCGGCGAGGAAATCCTGGACGACCCCCTTGCCGGCGAGAAATTTCGCCAGTCGCGGCAGTTCTTCCTGCCGCGCGGCGTCGGCGATCTCCGCCAATTCCTGCCTGGCGCGGCTTGCATCCAGCGGAACGAGCTTTACCGCCGGCTTCAAAAGCCAGTCCGTCTCGCGGCGTCGCGCTGCCATCCTCGCCACCATCAGCGATCCTCCCGCCCGGGAAAACTCATGACGACGGACAATCCGGGATTGCCGGGCAGAAGCTCAAGCCGTCCATTGTGGAACGTCATGATCGCCTTGGCGAGGCTCAAGCCAAGGCCGGAACCCGGCTGCGAGCGGCTCTTTTCCAGCCGCACGAAACGCTCGGTCACCCTGGCGCGGTCGACATCGTCGGGAATGCCCTGGCCGTTGTCGGAAACAGCAAGCCTGATCTCGCCATCGATACGCTCCAGCGTCACGCGAACCGTAGGCCTGGAGGTCGAGTCGGTCGAATATTTGATCGCGTTGTCGACGATATTGGACAGCGCCTGGCCGATCAGCTCGCGATTGCCGTTGACGGCGAAGGCACCCTGTACCGAGGTTTCGAGCGTCACACCCGCCTCTTCCGCCACAGGCTCGTAGAGTTCGACGACGTCGTGCACGGCAGCGGCCAGGTCGACCCTGGTGGTGCTTTCGGAGGAATAGCCGGCCTCCAGCCGTGAGATCATCAGGATGGCGTTGAAGGTCTTTATCAGCTGATCGGATTCGGCGATCGTTCCTTCCAGCGCCTGTCGGTAGTCGCTGGTGTTGTGCTTGCCGGAAAGCGTCGCTTCGGCCCGATTGCGCAGCCTGGTCAGCGGCGTTTTCAGGTCGTGGGCGATGTTGTCGGAGACCTGCTTCAGCCCCTCGTTCAACGTGGCGATCCTGGCCAGCATGGAATTGAGGTTTTCCGACAGCCGGTCGAACTCGTCGCCGGCGCCGGTGACCGGCAGCCGGCCGGAAAGATCGCCGCCCATGATGCGGCGGCTCGCCTCCGACACGCTGTCGATGCGCTTCAGCGCCGCGCGCCCGACGAAGAACCAGATCAGCAGCCCGCCGACGCCCATCATGCCGAGCGCCAGCATCAAGGCGCGGCGAATGACGGCGCGGAAGCGCTCCGGCTCGCCGAGGTCGCGGCCAACCAGCATGATCATCTGGTTGGGCAGGCGCAGCACCAGGGCGATGGCATTATGGCCCTTCTCGCCTTCGGCCTGTACTTCGCTCTGGGCGGGCTCGTTCGGGTCGGAGACCGGGTTGCGCTGCCGCTCGAGCTCGCCCTCGCCGAAGCGGCGGTAGGAGAACGGTTCGGTGGTCCAGCCCTCGGCCTCGATCACGCCCGGCTCCAGGCTCTGCACGTTGCCGGTCAGGATCTGGCCGTTGGCATCGGCGATCAGATAGAGATTGGCGCCGGGCTGGCGGGAGCGCTGCTCGACGACGCGGACCAGCACCGGCAGGCCGCCGCGCTGATAGGCGCGGGCAAGGCCGAGTACCTCGTCGTTGATCGTCTCCTGCGTCTGGGCAGTCAGCATGCGCGCCGAGAGCGAGGTCATGTACAAGACCAGCAGCACAGCGCACAGCGCAAAAAGCAGAAGATAAAGCGCTGAAAGCCGCGCTGCCGTCGTCCTCATGATGGCCGGCACGGAAAGGGCCATGGGGTTCTAGCCGCTTTTCAGCATATAGCCGGCGCCGCGAACCGTGTGCAGGATCGGCTTGTCGAAGCCCTTCTCAATCTTGCCGCGCAGCCGCGAGATATGAACGTCGATGACGTTGGTCTGCGGATCGAAATGGTAGTCCCAGACGTTCTCGAGCAGCATGGTGCGCGTCACTACCTGGCCGGCATGGCGCATCAAATATTCGAGCAGGCGGAACTCGCGCGGCTGTAGCGTTATCTCGCGCCCGGCGCGCCGCACCGAATGCGACAGCCGGTCGAGTTCGAGATCACCGACCCGGTAGACGGTTTCTGCCTCCCTGGCGCTGGCGCGGCGGTTCAGCACCTCGACGCGGGCGAGCAGTTCGGAAAAGGCGTAGGGCTTGGTCAGATAGTCGTCGCCGCCGGCACGCAGACCGGTGACCCGGTCGTCGACTTCGCCGAGCGCCGACAGGATCAGCACGGGCGTCGTATTGCCTCTGGACCTGAGCCCGGCAATGACGGACAGGCCGTCGCGGCGCGGCATCATGCGGTCGACGACCATGACGTCATAGTCGCCGGAATCAGCGAGTGCGAAGCCGGTTTCGCCGTCTCCGGCGACATGGGCGGTATGGCCGGCCTCGGCGAACGCCTTCTGCAGGTAGTCGGCCGCCTCGCGATCGTCTTCTATGACGAGAATCTTCATAGAACCGTCATACGCGATTTCGCTGGAAGATTGAGTGGCCGGCATATGCATCGTGGCCGTCTCCATGGCGTATCGCGAACAAGGTGATTCAGGGATACGCGGTAAGTCTTTGTTTTAGCATGCCGTAGCCTAAACCGCTTCACGCTTTGAGCGGCATGTTCGAGCGGCAGCGGGCGATCGGAAGCCCGCTGCCGCTGGGGCGGAACACGATGACTGACTAACGTATTCAGGCCCCGTGCTTTCCCGTGCGGCGGCTCGGGGGTGTGAAAACCGCCGCACCGGAAAAGTCGAGCCGGTCGTCAGCCCTTGGCGACAGGCAGCGCGACGAAGCGGTTGCTGTCGTCGCGGGTGATCTGCATCAGCACCGCCTTGCGTCCGGACTTCACCGCGTCGGCCATCGCCTTGTCGATGTCGCCGGTGCCGGTCACTTCCGTCGAATTGACGGAGGTGATGACGTCACCGGGCTGGATGCCGCGATCGGCGGCATCGCTGTCGGGGTCGACATCGGTCACCACAAGACCCTTGCCATTGTCGGACTTGGTGACGGTCAGGCCGAGATCGGCCAGCGTGTCGGTCTTCGGCGCGGGTGCAGGCTGCTGGTCGGCCGAGGCCTGCTTGTCGCTCGACGGCAGCTTGCCGAGATCGACCTTGACCGCCTCGCTCTTACCGTTGCGCCACACCGTGACATCGACCGATTTGCCGGGCGGGTAAGCGCCGATCAGACGGGCGAGTTCCTTCGGCGAAGCAACGTCCTTGCCGTCCACCTGAGTGATCACGTCACCGGCAGTGATGCCGGCCTTCTTGCCGGGACTGTTGTCCTGCGCGCTGGCAACGAGCGCGCCCTTGCCGGACCCAAGGCCAAGCGACTCGGCGATTTCGGGCGTGACCGGCTGGATTTCGACGCCGAGCCAGCCGCGCTGGACTGTGCCGTTCTTCATCAGATCCTGCACGACCTGCTTGGCGGTCGAAGCGGGAATATCGAAGGCAATGCCGACGCTGCCGCCTGACGGCGAGAAAATCGCGGTGTTGATGCCGACGACCTGGCCGTTGAGATTGAAGGTCGGGCCGCCCGAATTGCCGCGGTTCACCGAGGCGTCGATCTGGATGAAGTCGTCATAGGGACCGGCGCCGATATCGCGGCCGCGGGCCGAAACTATGCCTGCGGTAACCGTGCCGCCGAGGCCGAACGGATTGCCTACCGCCACCACCCAGTCGCCGACGCGAACCTTGGAATCATCGGCGAAGTCGACATAGGTGAACTTGCTGCCATCATTGACCTTGAGCACGGCAAGGTCGGTGCGCGGATCGGTGCCGATCAGCTTGGCGTCGAGTTCCTTGCCGTCATTGGTCACCACGGTGAAGGCGGTGCCTTCCTCGACGACATGGTTGTTGGTGACGAGATAGCCGTCATCGGAGATGAAGAAGCCCGACCCTTGCGCCACCGGCCGCGGCTGGTCGTTGTTGCGGTCACGGTGCCCAAAACGGCGCATTCCGTTCGGACCCTGGTCGCCGCCTTGGTCGCCAAAGCCGCGGAATTCGCGGAAGAACCGGCGCAGCTGCGGATTGTCGGGAAGATTGCCTAGGCCGTCCTCGTCGTCCATCTGGCCGGAACCGTCATCGGCCGTCGACTGGATCTTGGCCTTGACGCGCACGCTGACGACCGCCGGCGAAACGCGCTCGACCACATCGGCGAAGCTCGGGACCTGCGGTGCCTCGACACGCACGGCGTCGGCCAGAACCGGGGCTGTCCCGGTAGCAACAGCACCAAAGCCGATCGCGCCGGCAATGGCCAGGGATGCGGCTGCGGCCAGCAGGCGTTTGCGGGTGCGAAGATATGAATTGGGGGCAACATTCATGGTTCTCGTATCCTCTTTTCAAGGGACGCCCCTTGATTGGCATCCTCGACAAAGGAAATAGAGAACCGCACATTACGGCGCCATTTCCGGTACATGAAACTTTCGTAATGTTAGGATCAATCGCGGCGGAGTATCGCGTCCAGCGCCGCCTTCTCGTCCGCGGTCAGGGCATTGGTCGCCGTCGAGCGGCGCGAGCGGGCGGCCAGCAGGATGAACGTCCCGCCAACGAGCAGCAGAAGAACTGGCGTCCCCCAGAGCAAGGCGTTGCGCAGATTGAAGCGTGGCTTCAGCAGCACAAATTCGCCGTAGCGCGAAACGACATAGTCCATCACCTGCCGGTCGGTATCGCCGGCGACCAGGCGCTGGCGCACAAGGATGCGCAGGTCACGGGCAAGGTCGGCATCGGACTCGTCGATCGACTGATTCTGGCAGACCATGCAGCGCAAGCCTTCCGACAAAGCGCGCGCCCTCGCCTCGAGCGCCGGGTCGGCGAGCACCTCGTCGGGCTTGACCGCCTGCGCGGCGCCGGCGAACAACAGCGCCAGCAAGAGGACCAGCGAGGCCAGCGTGACCCTTTGGCTCATGGCGGGCTCGCCGATGGCACGGCGCCCGCCGGCTTGCGGGACGACGGCGCGCCGACACGCAGGCGGCGGTCGAGCAGCGACATCGCCGCACCCGCCATCATCACCAGGCCGCCACCCCAGATCAGCGTCACCAGCGGCTTCCACCACAGACGAACGACTACAGAGCCGTCGCTGGCCTCGTCGCCAAGCGAGAGATAGAGCTGGCTGAAGGCGATCGTGCTGATGCCGGATTCGGTCGTTGTCATCTGGCGCACCGGGTATGAGCGCTTGGCTGAGGTGATCTCGCCAGCGATGCTGCCGTCAGCGCCAAGCAGGGCGAAGCGGCCGCGATCCTCGCTGTAGTTAGGCCCCTGGGCCGGGTAGAGCCCCTCGAAGCGCAGGGTGTGGCCGGACAGTTCGACTGTATCGCCGGCATGCATCGACAGGATTTTTTCGGTGCCGAAGCAAAGCGTGCCGACAATGCCGAGCGTCGTCAGGCCGAGGCCGAGATGCGCAAGCGCTGTGCCGAAGACCGAGCGCGGCAGGCCGGCGAAGCGCCTGAGCACGGTGGCGGGCGCGACGGTGCCGAAGCCGGATTTGACGGCGAGATCGGTGAACGCGCCGCAGATCAGCCAGAAGGCAAGGCCGACACCGAGTGCCGCCAACACCGAAGCGCCATCGATGAACAGGGCGGTCACCAGCACGGCGAGCAGCGCCGCCGCGAAAGCCGCCATCAGGCGTTGGGCGACCGCGAAAATGTCGCCGCGCTTCCAGGCGAGCAGTGGCCCGAACGGCACGACGACCAGCAGCGGCACCATCAGCGGGCCGAATGTCAGGTTGAAGAACGGCGCGCCGACAGAAATCTTGTCGGCCGAAAGCGCTTCGACTACGAGCGGGTAGAGCGTGCCGACCAGCACGGTGGCGGTGGCGGTGGTCAGGAACAGATTGTTGAGGACCAGCGCGCCTTCGCGCGAGATCGGGTGAAACAGGCCGCCGGCCGTCAGCCGGGAGGCGCGCAAGGCAAACAGCGCCAGCGAGCCGCCAATGAACAGCGTCAGGATGCAGAGGATGAAAACGCCGCGCGTCGGATCGGTGGCGAAGGCGTGGACTGAGGTCAGCACGCCGGAGCGCACCAGGAAGGTGCCGAGCAGCGACAGCGAGAAGGTCAGGATCGCCAGCAGCAGCGTCCAGATCTTCAGCGCCGAGCGCTTTTCCATGACAATCGCCGAATGCAGCAGCGCCGTGCCCGCCAGCCACGGCATGAAGGACGCGTTCTCGACCGGATCCCAGAACCAGAAGCCGCCCCAGCCGAGCTCGTAGTAGGCCCAGTAGGAGCCCATGGCGATGCCGCCGGTGAGGAACATCCAGGCGACCAGCGTCCACGGCCGCACCCAGCGCGC
This sequence comes from Mesorhizobium sp. M0923, assembly GCF_040319365.1. Taxonomy (NCBI): domain Bacteria; kingdom Pseudomonadati; phylum Pseudomonadota; class Alphaproteobacteria; order Hyphomicrobiales; family Phyllobacteriaceae; genus Mesorhizobium; species Mesorhizobium sp. M0923. The sequence goes on from NZ_JAMYNW010000014.1 coordinate 43,184, forward strand.
CCACGATGCGTCGATGCGGCCCTCGATGAGGGCGGCGACCGAGAAGGAAAAGCATATCGAAAAGCCGACATAGCCGAGATAGAGCAGCGGCGGATGGATGGCGAGGCCGAGATCCTGCAGGATCGGATTGAGATCGCGGCCCTCGATGGGCGCCGGATTGAGCCTGACGAACGGGTTCGACGTCGTCAGGATGAACAGCAAGAAAGTAGCGCCGATCGCTCCCTGCACCGCAAGCACATTGGCCCGGAGCGTCGCCGGAAGATTGCCGCCGAAGACGGCGACAAGCGCGCCGAAGAAGGTCAGGATCAGCACCCAGAGCAGCATCGAACCTTCGTGATTGCCCCAAGTGCCGGTGATCTTGTAGATCAGCGGCTGCAGCGAATGCGAGTTCTCCCAGACGCTCTCCACCGAAAAGTCGGAGCCTGCATACGCGGTCGCCAGCGCCACGAAGGACAGCGCTGTCAAGGCAAAGCCGGTCAGCGCGGCGGGTGCGCCGACGGCCATCATCTTGTGGTTGCCGGTGCGCGCACCGAACAGCGGCACCACCGTCTGCACCAGGGCCAGCGCAAACGCCAGGACCAGGGCGAAATGTCCGGTTTCAACCATTGTCGCCGCGCTCGCCAGGTTTTGCCGCAGGTTCTTGCCGCAAAACCGTGGAACACTTTTGCGGAACCTCTCTAGTCACTCTTGCTCTCCTGCCAGACGCCCTTGGCCTTGAGGCCGTCGGCCACTTCCTTGGGCATATAGGTCTCATCATGCTTGGCGAGCACGCTGTCGGCGACAAAGATTCCGTCAGGGCCGAACGAGCCTTCGGTGATCACGCCCTGCCCTTCCCGGAAAAGGTCGGGAAGAATGCCGGTATAGGTAACCTTGACGTCCTTCTGGTTGTCGGTCACCGAAAAGGCGACGGTGGCGCCCTGGCTACGCTCTACTGTGCCTTTTTCGACGAGGCCGCCGAGCCTGATACGCTGGCCCGGCTGAAGGCTGGCGGTGGCCAGATCGGCCGGCATGTAGAAGTAGGAGGCCTTCTGGCCGAGCGCATAGAAGGTCAGCCCGGTGGCAACCCCGAGGAAGGCCAGCCCCGCAGCGATCACCGACAGTCGTTTCTGCTTGCGCGTCATCGTCTACTCCGTCGCCGTCACGCCGAGCGAGGCGGCAAAGGCGGTGAATTTCCTGGCCTGGTCGCTGTCCGCGCCAAAGACGGCGATACCGCGATTGAGTGCGTCACGCGCCTGATCTGTCTTGCCCAGCACGGCATAGGAACGAACGAGCTGCATCCACCCTTCCTCGTCGCGCGGATTTTGCCGAAGCTTTTCGTCGAGACCGGCAACCATGGTGCTGATCATGGCTTGCCGGTCCTGCGGCGACATCGAGGAGGCAGCATCGATATCGTCGGCGCTCGGCCCTTTCGCGGGCGCCTCCGAAGCGACGTTGCGGGCGGCGGATTCAGCGAGCGCCTGCTCGACGGCACCGCGCCACGGCGAGCCCTGCGGCAAGGCGGCAAGCATCTTTTGCCAAGCCGCCGTCGCTTCAGCTGTGCGGCCTTCCTGCGCTAAGCCCATGGCGAGATAGAACGAGGCCTTCGGGTTTGCCGGATCGAGCTTCAGCGCCGCCTCGAAAGCAGCCTGGGCGTCGGCTGAAACGATGCCGCCGGCCGCATTGGCGATCGCCTCGCCGAGGCCGGCTTGACGGGCGGCACTGTCGCCGTCAAGGCGAATGGCATTGCGGTAGGCGGTTACCGCATCGGCGTATCGCTGCATGCGCAGATAGACCGGCGCCAGCACGTCCCAGCCGCGGCCATCGGACGGGTTGGCCGCAAGGTGCGCTTCGGCGCGTGCCACCAGCTCGTCCACCGAGCTGTCGGCGGGGTTCTTGGCCAGGCGTTCGCTGAGCGGCTGCGACGGCAGGTCGGGTGAGCCGAGCTGGCCGTAAAGGCCCCAGCTAACCAGCGGAACCACCAGCACGGCAGCGGTCGCCACCAGCCTTGTCGACCGCTGTGTCGCCGTCGTGCCGGCCGGGCCGGCATTGCTCAGGCGAAGGATGCGGCGGGCGATCTCGGCGCGCGCCTCTTCGGCCTCCATTGGCCGGATCAGGCCACGCGCCACGTCGCGGTCAAGCTCGGCCAATTGGTCGCGATAGACTTCAAGGTCGTGATCGCCGGCAGCGGACGTGTTCTTTGTTTCGCCCGCCAACGGCAGCAGCACCGCCAGGCTTGCGCCCAGCGTCAGGATTGCGGCTATGACCCAGAACAGCATGGCTCTTCCAATAGAACGAGACCCTTGCCCTGCCAACACAAGCGTGCTGCGACGCTTTGACGGGACCGCTCCGATCGATAGTGCCGGACCGGGATCGGTGTATCAACGGCCGGCGAGCTACGTCAGCGGGGTCCAGCTGCCGTCGGCATTGCGACAGGCGGTTCCGCGCGCGGTGGCGCCGGCAGCGCCGGTAAACACCGTATGGGTGTATTGCCGGCAGTCCTGCGAGCCGACGCGATAGGGCTGGGCGGCGACAACTTCGCCGCGATGGGCCGAACTGTCGCTCTTCCACGCCACCTTCTGGCCGCTCGCCGTATATTCAAGCGCCTTGTATTCCGCCTCGAGCGCGCTGCGCTTCTCGGTCTCGCTCAAGCCGGTGCCGATCGAGCCACCGACGAGGCCGCCGCCCATGGCGGCGATGATCGTCGTCGCGACCTTGGCGCCACTGGGAGGCGTGGCGGCCGGTGTCACCGTAACGGCTGGGCCCTTGCCGAGCGTCGTACAGCCGGAGACGGCGAGCAGGGCGGAAACGAGCGCGACGCGAATCTTCATGCCAATACCGGCTTTCTTGAGCTGGACCGCCGCGCTGTCAGCAGGCTGGCGCGGCCATAATGTCGATGTTTATCGGAAATTTGGCCGCAGCCAGCCGCCCGGAAAAGCATTACTGAAGGCTCCGCAATCGAACCACCGCCTTCAATCCACCCATGACGGATCGTTCCAGCGCCAGAACGCCTCCATACTCGTTGATAAGGTCGGCGACAATGGCAAGTCCGAGCCCGCTGCCGGGTTTTGTCTCGTCGAGACGCCGTCCGCGCTGCAATGCCTCGCGCGCCTTGTCTTCGGGAATGCCGGGGCCGTCATCCTCGATGGCTATCTCGAACAGATTGGCCGCCCCTTCCCTGCCGGCGATGGGCTTGACGGAAACGGCGACCGCGCTCCTTGCCCATTTCATCGCATTGTCGAGCAGATTGCCGAGCAGCTCCTCAAGGTCCTCACGTTCGCCGGCAAAGACGATGTCGGTGGCCGGCAGCGACAGCGAGAGCGCGGTCCGCGGGTTGAGCTTCTGCAGCACGCGCACCATGCGCTGGACCAGCGGCGCCACCGGCGTGCGGTAAACGACGCTGTCGCGCTGCGCGGCAACGCGGGCACGTTGCAGATAGTGGTCGACCTGCTTCTGCATGGAAGCGGCCTGCTCGGCGATGAGCTGGCCCTTGGCGCCACCCAGCGCCCGCCCCTCGTTGAGCAGCACGGCCAGCGGCGTCTTCAGCGAGTGCGCGAGGTTGCCGACCTGCGTGCGCGACCGCTCGACGATACGCCTGTTGTTCTCGATCAGCGCATTGGTCTCGTTTGCAAGCGGCTCGATCTCAGCCGGGAAGCGGCCGTCGAGCCGTTGCGCAGTTCCTTCGCGCACCATGGCAAGGGCATTCCTGACCCGGCGCAGCGGCTGCAGGCCGAGCAGGATGGCGATTGCATTGATGGCGATCATGCCGACGCCGAACAGCGACAGATAGGTCAAAAGGCGCCGCTGGAAGGTGGCGATTTCCTGCTCGAGCTCGGTCTGGTTGCCCATGACACGGAAGCGCGCGGCGCGGTTTTTCGCATCGAGGACGAACTCGCTCTCGAACACCTCCAGTTGCTCGCCTTCGATGCCGTCCGCCGAATAACTGCGCTGGAAGCTGGCATTGAATGGCACCTCGGCAACGCTTGGCGACGGGATCGCCTTGCTCATCGACGACGAATGGAGATCGCCGTGCACGCCTTCCGAGGCGGGCTCGACCGACCAGTACCAGCCGGAATTCGGCTCCGAGAACCTCAAATCGCCAAGGTCGGGAGCGCCGGTCAATTGGCCGCTTTCGGAAACGCCGACCGAGCCGATCAGGTTGAACAGATGCGCCGAGAGCAGGCTGTCGAAACCGCGCTCGCTGGCCTGGCGATAGAGCGTGGTGATCAAGGTGAAGATGACGACCAGAGTGAGGATCGCCCAGACCGTGGAAAAGGCGATGACGCGAAACGCCAGCGAACGCGGCCATGACCGCAGCGACGGCGTGTTCGAGACGGCGGGTTTTGTAGGCAGCGGTTCCGCGTTACGTCTCCGGCTTACGCATGCGGTAGCCCATGCCGCGAACGGTTTCGATCATGTCGATGCCCATCTTCTTGCGAAGCCGTCCGACGAAGACCTCGATCGTATTGGAATCGCGGTCGAAATCCTGATCGTAGAGATGCTCGACCAGTTCGGTCCGGGACACGACCTCGCCCATATGGTGCATCAAATAGGCAAGCAGGCGGAATTCATGCGATGTCAGCTTCAGCGGTACACCATCGACGTCGGCCTTGGAGGCCTTGGTGTCGAGGCGCAGCGGTCCGCAGGTCAGCTCCGACGAGGCATGCCCGGCGGCACGCCGGATCAAGGCCCGCACCCTGGCCAGGATTTCCTCGATGTGGAAGGGTTTGGTGACGTAGTCGTCGGCGCCGGCGTCGATACCGGCAACCTTGTCGCTCCAGCGGTCGCGTGCCGTCAGGATCAGCACCGGCATCTTGCGGCCGCCACGGCGCCAGCGCTCGACCACGCTGATGCCGTCCATCTGCGGCAGGCCGATGTCGAGCACGACGGCATCGTAGGGCTCGGTGTCGCCGAGAAAGTGCCCTTCCTCGCCGTCGAAAGCGCGATCGACGACATAGCCGGCATCGACCAGCGCGTCGCCGATCTGCCGGTTGAGATCCTTGTCATCTTCGACGACGAGTACGCGCATGCGGGAGGCCTGTTGAAGCTGTTCAGATATAGGCCGATTCCGGCAGACTGGGAAACGGCACGGTTCAGTTCAGCGGAACGACGATCTCCGAGCGACGCGGACGCTGCCCTTCTTTGCCCGGAACCAGCACGACGATGACGCAGACCGGCTGGCCGCCGCGTGTCGACTGCGAGGCCTTGGCCAGGGTGCCGCCATTCTGCTCGGCCACCTGCTGGCCGATCGCATAGCAGTCCGAGGCGGCGAGGACGACCGGTTGGGGCTGCTCGGGCACGACAACGGGGATCGCCATCGCCTGCGACGCAAGCAGACCGGCGGCTGAGAGCGCCAGTGCCGCGGTCCGGAAGTGGGAGCAAAGGATGTTCATGGTCAGCGTTCTAACGCGCTGGTGCTGAACGTGATATGAACGGTGAACGCTCGAATGCATGCCCGCCACACCCCTGAAGCGCGAGATTACCGGATTGCCATCTCGCCGCCCGTCTCGCGAAATCGCCAAAGTTTAACCTAGCCCTCCGATCCTTCGCCGACAACCGGCATCATTTGGCGGAGAAGGCAATCGCTTCAGGTGTGCGCCGACTTCGACAATCGATCCGGGACAATCGATCCGGCAACCGAAGGCAGGTTCAGGCGAACCGACCCGCTCGCCTGAAACAAAAAAACCGACCTGAAACAAAAAAACCCGCTCGGCGGCGGGTCGTTGGCGCCAATCAGCACCATAGTGAAATTAGTAGCATAGCTGCCGGCACAAAGCAAGAACAAAATTGCCCGATTCTTACGGAAAGTGCCCGGCGGTCAGCCCTCATCCTCGATCATGGCGCGGAAACGCAGCAGCCCGTGATGGGCCGAAAGGTCCTCGTCGTAGCGGGCTTCGGCGAATTCGAGCTTGAGATAGGCGCGGCGATGTTCGCCAAGCGAGAGTGCCGCATCTCGCAAGCGGGCGCTGACCAGGTCCATGATGTCGAGCGTTTCCTTGCTGGCCTCGGACTTCGACCAGACATGCAGCGTCAGCAACTGCTCGGCGTTGTTCTCCGTGCCCGTAGCCCAGTCGTAAACGCTGGTGCGGCCGAAGGTCATGTGGGGAAACGCAACATTTTCCGGCGCACGGTCGAACAATCTTGCGTCGCCCAGTGCCGCCGATAAATCGGGATCGCCATTCACTGCCTCGAATATGGCCTTCTGCAATTCGACGGGTGGCGCGGTCATTGTCTTTCCCCTCGCCCGTCGCGTCGACCTCCCTGCTGCGTAGCTGCGTTGCATGGCGGCATCCCGGCAAAGCGCGAATCAGCGCGTCTCATACGGATTATGAACCTTCATGATCTCGGGAATAAGCCCTGCTACTGGAACCCGCGACGCCGCGGCCTTTCGCGTCACGGACGCCCTTGAGGGTGACGCGAATTCATTTGGCGTGCAGGGCGTTCGAAGAACGATGCTATGAAGATTCTGGTTTCCAAACATTCGAGGTCGTTTTCGTGCGCGAGCCATCGCTGCTGCCTGTTTTCGGAAAGCTTGGGGTCAGGGCGCGGCCGGTCGCGATTGCGGCGCCGACCATGTCGATGACCATCAAGAATTTGGTCAACCGCACTCGGGAGCTGCTCTCGGCGCACGGTAGCCTGGCCCTGAAGCTGTTCGTCGTTTTGTGGACGGTGCTTGTCCTGGCGGCAATATTCTTCGTCGCCCAAGCCTGACCGAGCGACATTCATCGATCGGGCGGAAACTAAAGGATGCCAAGATGGCAAACCGCTACGCGCTGCGTATGGAACGTCCTCACAGCTGGACCGTCTTCTACGTCTTCACCGGCCAGCCTGTCGAGCTCAAGCAGCAATCCATGGTCGGCATGAACACGTGCGATGCGCACGCGATGGTCGATCGGCTGAACAGTCGTGACATCGCGGCGGATGCAGGCGGACCGGAAGCCCCGAGAAAGCGTCTTGTGGACGGATCGCGACGGATCTAGCGAAAATCGGCCGCAGTCAGCACATATATGCTCCTGCGGGTGCGGGCATAGGCATTCCTGGCGACATCGTGGATCGAGCTGGAAGCCGTGTCGAAGGCCGCCAGATAGGTAGCTTCCGAGGCCGCCGTTCCCGGCTGCACTTTGGAGATGGCATCGGTTGCGACAGAGAAGGAAATCTGGAACATGCCGTCATGGCCGACGAAGCGGATGCGTTTGCTTGCCTCGTCGTAGCTGCGGCTGGGATTGGGAAATGTCAGGCTCATGATTTGGCCTCCGTCGATGCGGATACGGCCTGCTTGACTGTCCGCGCCGCCCGCTTCTTCTTTGGGGCGACCGGATTCAGAGCTGCCGCCGCGCGATCCGCCTCTTCCTTGGCCAGTCGCAATTCCCTCAGTCTTGCCGTTTTGATCGCCCTGGCCTTGGCCTCCGAGAGATATTCGGCAGTTGCCTTGTTCCGCTCCGCCGTTTTCTTTTGATTTTCCATGAAGCGAGCCTGAGCTTTTTCCATGATGTTCTGATTGCCTTCGGCCATCGGTAAAATCTCCCTTGCAGCGAAAGTCGTGAGTGTGAACTTCACCATAAAATAGGTGTTCAAAGACAGAAATTCAATTTCATTAATATTCGGCAATGCCCGAACACCAAGGGATAGCCAGGCAAAATAATTCATTCAATATTTGACATACCCCATGAATATTTTTTGGCACTCCTATCAATCGAGTGCCAAGGCGCCTATAGAGAGGGGCGGCCGCCTAAGCCGGCCCCAGAAAGAGTCCCCATGAAATTCCGGCCACTCCACGATCGCGTCGTCATTCGGCGCGCCGAAAGCGACACCAAATCCAAGGGCGGCATCATCATCCCCGGCAATGCCAAGGAAAAACCGCAGGAAGGCGAAGTGATCGCCGTCGGGCCGGGCGCGCGGGACGAAAGCGGCGTGCTGATGGCGCTCGACGTCAAGGCCGGCGACCTCATCCTGTTCGGCAAATGGTCCGGCACCGAGGTCAAGATAGACGGCGAGGACCTTGTGATCATGAAGGAGGCCGACATCATGGGCATCATCGACAAGAGCGAGATGGGTATCATCGACAAGAGCGTGGCTACCAAGAAGGCCGCCTGATTGGAATGCCGCGCGCCCTGCCGGGCGCGCAAAGGATGCTCCAAGCTTTGATTCAGGCGCGCTGCAAGCGTCTTGCCACAACCAACCGAACTGGAAAAAATCATGTCTGCCAAGGAAATCAAATTTTCCACCGACGCGCGTGACCGCATGCTGCGCGGTGTCGAAATCCTCAACAACGCCGTCAAGGTGACGCTCGGCCCTAAGGGCCGCAACGTCATCATCGACAAGGCCTATGGCGCGCCGCGCATCACCAAGGACGGGGTGACGGTGGCCAAGGAAATCGAACTTTCCGACAAGTTCGAGAACATGGGCGCACAGATGGTGCGCGAAGTGGCCTCGAAGACCAACGACCTCGCCGGCGACGGCACCACCACCGCCACGGTGCTTGCCGCTTCCATCCTGCGCGAGGGCGCCAAATTCGTTGCCGCCGGCATGAACCCGATGGACCTCAAGCGCGGCATCGACCTTGCCGTCACCGCCGTCGTCAAGGAAATCCAGGCTCGAGCCAAGAAGGTCAAGTCCTCAGGCGAGATCGCGCAGGTCGGCACCATTGCCGCCAATGGCGACACCAGCGTCGGTGCCATGATCGCCAAGGCGATGGACAAGGTCGGCAATGACGGCGTCATCACCGTTGAGGAGGCCAAGACCGCCGAAACCGAACTCGACGTCGTCGAAGGCATGCAGTTCGATCGCGGCTATCTCTCGCCCTATTTCGTCACCAATGCCGAGAAGATGCGCGCCGAGCTGGAGGAGCCTTACGTGCTCATCCACGAAAAGAAGCTCGGCAATCTGCAGGCGCTGCTGCCCATCCTCGAAGCCGTGGTGCAAAGCGGCAGGCCGCTGTTGATCATCTCCGAGGACGTCGAGGGCGAAGCGCTGGCGACGCTGGTCGTCAACAAGCTGCGCGGCGGCCTCAAGGTCGCGGCCGTCAAGGCGCCTGGCTTCGGTGACCGCCGCAAGGCGATGCTGGAAGACATCGCCGTGCTCACCGCCGGACAGATGATTTCCGAGGATCTCGGCATCAAGCTGGAGAACATCACCATAGAGATGCTCGGCCGCGCCAAGCGCGTGCTGATCGAGAAGGACACCACCACGATCATCGACGGCGCCGGCGAGAAGGCCACCATCCAGGCGCGCGTCCAGCAGATCAAGGGGCAGATCGAGGAAACCACTTCCGACTACGACAAGGAGAAGCTGCAGGAACGTCTCGCCAAGCTGGCGGGCGGCGTTGCCGTCATCCGCGTCGGCGGCGCCACCGAATCCGAGGTCAAGGAAAAGAAGGACCGCATCGACGATGCGCTGAACGCCACCCGCGCGGCCGTCGAGGAAGGCATCGTTCCCGGCGGCGGCGTCGCGTTGCTGCGCGCCAAGGCTGTGCTGAACGGGCTGACCGGAGCCAATGCCGATGTAACGGCGGGCATTTCGATCGTGTCGAGAGCGCTCGAAGCGCCGATCCGGCAGATCGCCGAGAATTCCGGCGTCGAAGGTTCGATTGTCGTCGGCAAACTCGCCGACAGCAAGGACCACAATCAGGGCTTCGATGCCCAGAACGAGGTCTATGTCGACATGATCAAGGCCGGCATCGTCGACCCCGCGAAGGTGGTGCGGACGGCGCTGCAGGACGCGGGCTCGATTGCGGCGCTACTGATCACTGCTGAGGCCATGATCACAGACGTTTCAGCCAAGGAAGCCGCTGCTTCGCCCGGCGGCATGGGCTATTGACCAGCCGCTGCCGGAAACAAGCCTGAAAGACAGCCGCCGGGGGATATTCCCCGGCGCGCGCCATCGGCAAGGAGATCGATCCATGATCGCATTCGTCCCGAAGCCAAATGCAGCCACGAAGACCAAAGTGGCAGAGGAAAGCCGCTTCGATCGCATTCGCAGGCTTGCCGACAAGCACAGGAAAGCCGACGCCGGCACGATAGGCCGCGACCCGAAAAAGATCGCGGACAAGCGTCCCATGTGACGATTGCCAATCCTCGGCACCCCGCGCAAGCGCGGCACCAGACCCTTATCGCGTCTCGTCGCTGATCAGCGCCAGCTGAATGCGATTCTTGCCCGAACGCACAAGCGCCGTCAGTGCCTGCATGGTGCGGTCAAGCTTATCTCCGAGCGGCGGCAACTGGGGCCGCTACTTGGCGGCGTCATCGTACCGTTGGTTCTGCGCCATGAGGTGGCGGACCACGAGGTGAAGGAAAGCCTGATCGTTCAATCCAGGCTCGACTGGACCATCGTGGAGCCGCCCAGGTTGAGCAATGGAGCGGCAACGGGCGAATTCCGCCACGGCAACGGCATCCGGTCGGCGTCGCTGCTGCCGACGCTGGCGCGTGCCGACGTGGCGGCCTTCATGCTCGCCCAACTCGACGGCACCACCTACTCGCGCAGGGTAGCCAACATCCTGCGCTGACGCCTCGCAGGAGCCGTCTTCCCCTCGACGAACCGCCCGCTATATCTTCATCGTCCTTACCTTCATCGCCCTTGTCGGCAGCACCAAAATGGACGAATAGTCTTGCAAGGTGCGCCGCCGTGAAATTGCCGGCATGCGGTTTCTCAGTTGGCGGCATCGCCGCAGCCGGATCCTGGAATGGCTAGTCCTTTGGAACCACGCAAGAGAAGAGGTCCGATCGCCGCAAGGCTGCTGGCGGTGGATGCGTGGATCGATTCCTCGGTCTACGAAATCGGCTTCAGGGCGCGTCAGTTCTGGGAAGCGGCGACCATCTTCTCGCGGCGTTTCCGCGTCGGCGGCTGGCGCCGCGGCATGATTGAACTGTTGAGTGAAGGATTTACGCTCGGTGCGGGCGGCATCGTTGTGCTTTTGGCGCTGGCCTTGCCGGCCTTTCAGATAACCGCCGGCGACTGGCGCACGCAGGGCGACTTCGCCGTCACCTTCCTCGACCGCTACGGCAACGAGATCGGCCAGCGCGGCATTATCCAGCGCGATTCGGTGCCGGTCGACGAGATGCCCGACCATGTCATCAAGGCGGTGCTGGCCACCGAGGACCGGCGCTTCTTCGACCATTACGGCATCGACGTGCTCGGCCTGTCGCGGGCGATATTCGAGAACGTACGGGCGAATTCTGTCGTCCAGGGCGGCTCGAGCATCACCCAGCAGCTGGCCAAGAACCTGTTCCTGACCAATGAGCGGACATTCGAGCGCAAGATCAAGGAAGCCTTCCTGTCGCTATGGCTCGAAGCCAATCTGTCGAAGAAGGAAATCCTGCAGCTTTACCTCGACCGCGCCTATATGGGCGGCGGCACCTTCGGCATCGAGGCGGCGGCAGATTTCTATTTCGGCAAGAGCGTCAAGGACCTGAACCTTGCCGAGGCGGCGATGCTGGCCGGCCTGTTCAAGGCACCGACCAAATATGCGCCGCACATAAACCTGCCCGCCGCCCGGGCGCGCGCCAATGTCGTGCTGTCCAACCTGGTCGATTCCGGCTTCATGACCGAAGGCCAGGTGCTGCAGGCAAGATTACACCCGGCCGAAATCGTTGATCGCGGCGAGCAGAAAAGCCCCGACTACTATCTCGATTGGGCCTTCGAAGAGGTCAAGAAGATCGCCGCCAAAGGCGGCCCGCACTCGCTTGTCGCCCACACCACCTTCGACGCCAACATCCAGAAGGCGGCCGAAGAATCGATGGAGTTCCACCTCCGCCAGTTCGGCAAGGAATACAACGTCACCGAGGGCGCCATCGTCGTCATCGAGACCAACGGCGCGGTCCGGGCGATCGTCGGCGGCCGCGACTACGGCGCCAGCCAGTTCAACCGCGCCACCAAGGCACTTCGCCAGACCGGCTCCTCGTTCAAGCCCTATGTCTATGCGACGGCGATGGAGCATGGCTTCACGCCGGATTCGGTGGTTTCCGGCGGACCCATCTCCTGGGGCAGTTGGTCGCCCCACAATTACAATGGCGGGTCGGCCGGCAAGGTGACGCTGATCACGGCGATGGCCAAATCGATCAACACCGTGCCGGTGCGGCTGGCCAAGGATTATCTCGGCATCAAGCCGATCAAGGCGATGGCCGAGGCGATGGGCGTCGAGTCGCCGCTGGAATCACACAAGACCATGGTGCTCGGCACGTCGGGCATGACCGTGATGGACCAGGCGACGGGCTACAGCGTGTTCGCCCAGAACGGCTTTGCCGGAACCCGGCACGGCGTCAGCCAACTCTTCACCCGCACCGGCGAGGTGGTCTACGACTTCGCCAAGGATGCGCCGCCGCCGCACCGGGTGCTGTCGGAGCAGGCGCTCAAATACATGAACACCATGCTGGCCGCCGTTCCGGTGATCGGTACGGCCCGGCGCGCGGCCCTTCCAAACATCGTCGTCGCCGGCAAGACCGGCACGACCCAGTCCTACCGCGATGCCTGGTTTGTCGGCTTTACCGGCAACTACACGGCCGCCGTCTGGCTTGGCAATGACGACTTCACCGCGACCAACAAGATGACCGGCGGCACCCTGCCGGCCATGGTGTGGCAGCGCCTGATGCTCTATGCGCACCAGAATATCGACCTCAGACCGATCCCTGGCCTCGATCACCCCTTCGTCGATGCCGAAATCGCTGCCAAGGCCGAGGAAGCGGAAAAGAAGAGCGCCGAACAGGCAGCAGCCGATGCCGCCGCCGAGCGTCCGCCGGTGCTGTCCAGCCGGACCACCCAGACCCTGAAGGAACTCACCAAGCTGTTCCAGGCGGCACCCGTGCTCGACGCGCCCGCTGCACCGGAGACCCTCTCGGCGCTCTGAGCGGTCAATTCCACAGGGCCGCTTGCCACAAGCCCCCGCACCGCGATATCCCGAGCGACAGTCTTTCAGTCCCCGGCCTTCGGTTCCCCGGCTCCTCATGCTCAAGAATGCCTTCCTGACACTGCTTTCGCTTGCCATCGCCGTCGTCGGCGGTGGCGGCAGCGTCTGGTATGCACTGAAGCTGCAGGACGGCGTCGGCGCCATCAGGATCGGCCAATGGACCGCCTTCCCCGATATCGGCACGCCGACGGCGGATCCTTATTCGAAGGCCCGCGTGGCGCGCGAAGGCGTGCTGGCGCTCGGACAGGCGGAAGGACTGTCCTTCATCGCCGAGCGCGATTCCGGCGGCGAGCAACTCAAGCGGCAATGTGCCTACAAGATTGCGGGCGGCTTTCCCACCGCCCGGTTCTGGACCCTCTATGCCGCAGATCGGTCGCTTGGCGTGATCGAGACCGGCAAGCCGAGGCTGGCTGCGCTGCAGTCCTATCAAGTGCTGCGCGAGGCCGACAATTCGGTGATCATTTCCGTCGGCAGCCGCCCGGCGCCCGACAACTGGCTGCTGACCAGCGGCGCCGGCGGGATGTACTTCGTGCTCACGTTCTATGACACGCCGATCGCCAGCAGCACCGGCCTCTCGGACGTCACGCTGCCGCAGATCCAGAAGGTCGGCTGCAATGCGTAGCCTGCTGCATGCCGTGCTGCTCGGCCTGCTTGGCGGCGGCATCGTGCACATCATCGTGCTGCTGCTCGTCCCCGAGTTTTCCGAACGCGACGCCTGGTCGCGATTGGCCATGGCTTCGGATCTCTACAAGATGACCAGGCTCGACGCGGAAGCCGGCGGCGCGCCGGTGGTGAAATCGGTCGATCCGCTGTTTTATGCGGCGGCTTGCCGCTTCGACCTTGCCGAGGGGATGGTGCGGGTCAAGGCGCCGGGAAAGGTGCCGTTCTGGTCGATATCGGTCTATGACCGCGGCGGCCACAACATCTACTCGTTCAACGACCGCAGCGCGACCGCAGGCGTGCTCGACACCGTGGTGCTGACGCCGGCGCAGATGATCGAGGTCCGCAAGAATCTTCCCGCGGAACTGCAAGGGGCGATCTTCGTCGAAGCGCCGATAGCGGAAGGCATGTTCGTCATCCGCTCGTTCGTGCCCGACGACAGCTGGAAGCCGATCGTCTCGCGGTTTCTCGAACAGAGTTCCTGCGAACTGCAGGATTTTTAACCCACTTCCGATGCTCAGTGATGCGGTACCGGCAATGTCCCCGAAGGTCCCGGCTTATCGGGGCCGACCGGCCGCGTCTCGCCGGTCAGCGGCCGCTGCTCGTAGCGGACCCCGGGAAAGATGATCACCGCCGCCGGCGTTCCCGCGGTTTGTTGTGCTCGATTGGTTGCCGCCGTTCGCGGCACGAAAGACAGTACCATGCCCATGGTTCGCGTATTCCTCTCGGTTGCCCCGGAGCACAACGCAACGCCTCCATAGTCGATTAAGGAGGCAGTAGGTTAACGGAGCGCTAACGGATCGCCGCTAAATTGATCTTTGTTCTTGGGAAACGCGAAACCGGTACAGCCCGGCAGAGCGCAGTCCAGATCGTGTCGAGTGTCGGGCGTATCCTTCGTGTCAGCTTCGGATTTCAGGCAAATCGCAGCAGGAGCTGAATCGGGAAAGGCCGAGAGGCTGTTCCGCGCCGCGGTGTCGGCGTTCTGTTCGCTCACCCGACCTTCACGCCGCGAGATCGCGCAGCTCGAAGACCTGACGCTGCCGCTTTTCGACAATGTCTCGGTCGAATCGCGCCGCTACGTCGCGGCAGCCCTTTCCGAATGCGAATATGCACCCGCCGCGCTGGTGCGGCGGCTTTGCCAGGAGCGGGTCGATATCGCCGCTCCGCTGCTCATCCGCTCGCGTGCCCTCAGCGACGTCGACCTCATCGCGCTGATCGGGCGCCACGGGCTGCCGCATGCCCGTGCCATTGCCCGCCGCAAGGATCTCAATCAAACGATCGCGGATCTCATCAAAGTGCTCGAAAGGCCGACGCTGGTGCGGTCGCAACAGCAGCCGGAAACAACCGCCAAAGCCGCGTCCGAAAACGCCGAAGTGGTTGCGAGCGATGCCAACAGGCAAGAGGCTTCCGATGCCGCCGAAACAGTACGCCGCCGGTTGCGATCCATGATGCGCGCCGAGAGCGGCACCGCTATCGGTCCGTTCGTCGAGCCGCAAACCTATGTCAAGCTGCGCGAGACCGCGCTGACCGGCAATGCGGCATTCTTCCAGACAGCGCTCGCCGATGCGCTCGAAGTCGATTTTTCAACGGCGCGGACGCTCACCACGAGCCAAAATTACACACCGCTGCTGGCCGCCTTGCGCGCGCTCGACCTCAGCGAAGACAAGGCGTTCCTGATCACGGCCACCATCTATCCGACCGAGTTTCCGCACCCGCAGGCGATCCGCATCTTCCTCGACCGCTACCGCCTGCTGCACCGCGACGCGGCGTTGGACAGGCTCCGCGGCTGGAAGGCCGACACCGTGTCGAAAATCGTTCGCAAGCCCGGGCGCGTCGCCGCAAACGCCGACCTGCGCAAGCCGAACAGCGCCGATGTTGCCGCTGTCCCAAAGGCGCGTCGCGTCTGAAAAGTTACGGCAACTTGACCGAGATAAGCTCCTCAACGGGAATGGCGCCCGCCTCGACCTCGACCACCCAGATATCGGGATCGAATTTCTTCTCGCGCTCCAGCCGCGCGTCGAAGATGGCGGCATCGTCGCCCTCGCCGAGAAGGCTGAAGAAACGGTCGTCCGGCCTGGCCGAATCGTAGCTCGTCTGCGGCGCCGGCCCGAACAGCGCCATCTCCCCCAGCCTGCCCCGCGCCAGCACGAAAACCGCGCCGGCTTCCGTCGCGCCGCGCTTGACCACGGCGGCAAAGCCGCCGGCGCTGAAAACCCGACGCAACAGCGCCGATACCCACAGGTCGGTGGTTACCCGCATGGAGAATTCCTGGCCATGCGGCGGTCCTTACAGCATTGGCCGGAAGACTGTAACCGGTCTTTGCCGAGCGACCGGCGTGCGGCCGTCACGACCCTCAGTTGGTCAGGCCGATCTCGCGCATCTTGACGTAGACGATCTCGTCGGGCTCGCCGGTCTCGGGCAGGCCGAAAAGCGCCTGGAATTCCTTGATCGCGGCCTTGGTGCGTGCGCCGACGACGCCGTCCAATTGCATGTCGTCATTGCCGAAAGCTTTCAGTCCGGCCTGGATCTTGACGATGCGGGGATCAGGTGCCGCCGCATTTGCCGGTGCGGACGCTGGAATGGCGGCTGGAACAGCGGCCGTTTCGACCGGCCGCGGCACGGGATGCGGCACCACGGCCGCGGTCGTCGGCGTGGCACCCAGTTGATCCAGCAGAATGCTGTCGATCTCGCCGGAGGCATTCAATCCGACCTTCTGCTGATAGGCCTGGATGGCCTTGCGCGTATTCGGTCCGGGAATGCCGTCGACGGTGCCGGAATAGAAATCGAGATCCTTCAATATGCCCTGGACCTGCTCGACGACCGGGTCGCTCTTGATCGGCGCAGCCGCCGGACGCACGATGTTGATGGTGGTTTCGGGCTCGTCGCTGTCCGCCCGGGGAAAGCGCTCGATGCTCCTGGTGACGAAAAACGCGCCGGCGTGCGGAAAGGGCTGGTACCAAAGAGCGTTCGCCGAGACGTAGAACAGCGTCACCAGGAATGCGGTGGAGCCGCCGACCACAACTGGATTGCGCGAGATCAGGCTGCCCAGAGCCATCGCTCCGTGCTCGAAGGCATTGCCGCGGCGTTTGACCGCCTTAGGCTGTTTTGCGGAGCGACCCATTGCTCTCCCCTTTGCCACCGTCCGCTCTGGCTTTGGCCGCGGACATCGGCACCACGCCGGTCTTCTCCGCCGAGTGGCCCGTCGGGCCGTTCACGGGAAGGCTGATCGTTACCGTGGTGCCCTCGCCCGGCATGCTTTCGATCGACATGGTGCCGTCGTGCAGCGCCACCAGCCCCTTCACCAGCGAAAGCCCGAGCCCGGTGCCTTCGAACCGGCGGGTATAGTCGTTCTGTATCTGCATGAACGGCTTGCCGAGATTGGCAAAATCTTCCTCGGCGATGCCAATGCCGGTGTCCCGGACCCAGAAATGCAGCCGCGAGCCGATCCGCTTGGCGCCGATGACGACGTTGCCGCCTTCGGGCGTGAACTTGATCGCGTTGGAGACGAGATTGATCAGGATCTGCTGCACGGCGCGACGGTCGGCATTTATTTCACCTGCGTCCGGCGCGATCTGGGCCTGCAGATCAATGGCTTTTGCCTCGGCTTGCAGGCGCATCATCGACTGGCACATCTCGACCGCTTCGCGGAAGCGGAACGGTTCCGGTTCGGTCGCA
Organism: Mesorhizobium sp. M0923; assembly: GCF_040319365.1. Lineage (NCBI taxonomy): Bacteria > Pseudomonadati > Pseudomonadota > Alphaproteobacteria > Hyphomicrobiales > Phyllobacteriaceae > Mesorhizobium > Mesorhizobium sp. M0923. The sequence goes on from NZ_JAMYNW010000014.1 coordinate 60,393, forward strand.
TAGGCGCCCGATTCGATCCGCGATACGTCGAGTATCGAGGTGACGACGGCAAGCAGGTGCTGGCCCGAATCCCGTACCAAGCCGACATATTCCTTCTGGCGCGGATCCTTGAAGGTGCCGAACATCTCGTGCAGCAGCATGTCCGAAAAACCGATGATGGCATTGAGCGGGGTGCGCAGCTCGTGGCTGACGACGGCAAGGAAGCGTCCTTTCGCCACCTCGGCCGAGGCAGCCGCTTCATTGGCGGCGGCAAGCTCCTGGCGCAGTCCGGCCAGTTCATCATTCTCGCGCAGAACGAGCGTGAAGACAGTCTCCTGCCCCGGCGCGCGCATCATCTCGAGCGAGAACGGCCGGTAATTGTCGGCCGTCACGCCGCTGTTCTGCGGCAGCCGGACGCGAAGGTCGAGCCGGCGCGACAGAGCGCCATCGCGCATATCGGCCAGCGCGCTGAGATACGGGACGCGGTCGGACAGATGGATGCGATCGAAAAGCCCGGCGCCGAAAAGCAACTCCGGCGGCAGCCTCAGCATGGTGCGCGCCTTGGTCGAGGCGTCCAGAACCTCGCCATGCGCCGCTATTCGCAGCACGACAGCGTCGATCAGGTCTTCGAGCCGGTCGCTGCCGGCAGGATCGAGCTGTGCGTTGGCGGCGCCACGAAGTGGAGCGACACGCGGAAAGAGCGTGAGCGCCCAGGCCAGTGGTACCAGCCAGTGCCATGCGGCGATTTCGGTCTGGCCGAGCGGCAAGACGGAACCGGCGAAAGGCTGCAGCAAGACTGCGACAAGGGCCGATATGGCGCCCCAGATCACGGCACGGCGCGACTGGCCGATCCACCAGGCTTCAAACGGCAGCGCCACCGCAAGCACGGCAACCGGCGAGGCCACACCGCCGGCGGCAGCGACAAGGGAACCCAGGGCAACACTGCTCACGACCAAGGCTAGTTGGCCGGCCAGAGTGATCTTACCCGATGCAGCCACCAGCAGGGCGGCGAACCAGCAAAGGCCGAACGCGGCAAAGATCGCAGCCACAGTCACGGCCGCGCCCATGCCCGACGTGACCAGCGTCACCGCCGCACCTGCGCTGAAGAAAGGAGCCGCCAGCATGACGCCAATGAACCGGCTGTGGCGGCGTCGGTCGTCCTGGCCGAGGACGGACGGATGAACCATCCGTTCGCAACCGGCGGCTATCGCGCCCGGCAACTCGGCGTATCTGGCCTTGATCGCACTCAACTCAACGCACCCGGTCGTGAACGGCCCTGCTTTGCAGGTGGCTTTTGTCGATCCGAAACTCGCATCCAGCATTTAAGGAATGGATAAGGCTGGGCCGATCGTCCCCCGGCCGGCTGCAAATATCGGGATACCGGCGGCGAAAAACCGGGGCAATTGCCGCCATAGTAAACGGAGCGTTATCCGGACCGCCCGCGCCTGGACTTGGGCCGAGGGCATCAAACTGTCGCCGGGTCAAAAAACGAGCAGGAAAAACAACAGGTTGGATGGTTACCCTTTGCTGAATAAAATCTGTGCCTTTCGAGGCAAATGAATTTCAAAACACTTCGTTTCGAATCTGCCTAAAATTTGAGGAAAACTGTTGCTTTCGGGACAAGCCGTCCTTTGCGCGTCTGTGCCAATATCGCGGTACAAGGGTTGTGCGGTTCGGATGCATGACCGTCATAAAGGACAGACAGATGGGCTTTCTGATAAGAGCTGCTTTCTGGTTTTCGCTGGTGCTTCTGGCGCTGCCGCTGGGTGTCGGCTCCGATGATGCGGGCCGCGGAAGCGTCGGGCCGCTCCAGGCGCTGTTTGCCGCGCGCGAAGCCGTCGGCGACATCGCCGGCATCTGCGAGCGCAAGCCGGACGTCTGCGAGACCGGCAAATCGGCAATGCACACCATCACCGCCCGGGCAAAGGAGACCGCCAAGATCGCGGCCGCCATGCTGGACGACAAGGCCGCTGAACCCGATACGGTGACGACCACCGGCAGCGTGCCCGAGGAAATCGTCTTGCCGGCGAAAGTCGATTTGCCGGCGAAAGTGCACTTGCCGGCAAAGAACTGAGACTGTTTCGGCCGAATCCATCGCTAAACCGCAGGGCGCCCCGCTCTCGGCGCCTGCGGCGTTTCTCCTCTTTTTCCGTGACGCGGCCGCGCCGGATGACTATATCCGGGGAAATGACCACGACGATCCAGACCATCCGCGACGACTTTTCCCTGCTCGACGAGTGGGAAGACCGCTATCGGTATGTGATTGAACTGGGTGAAGCGCTGCCGCCATTTCCCGACGAGCAACGCATACAAGCCAACAAGGTGCCCGGCTGCGTCAGCCAGGTCTGGCTGACCACCGAGCAAGGCGAGGGTGCCAATCCCGTTATTACCTTCAAGGGCGATTCCGACGCCCATATCGTGCGCGGCCTGGTTGCCATCATGCTGGCGCTGTTTTCGGGACGGCCCGCCAGCGAAATCCAGAGGACCGACGCAGAGGCAACGCTAAAGGCACTCGGACTTGACGAGCACCTGTCGCCGCAGCGCGCCAATGGTCTTCGCTCGATGGTCAAGCGTATCAAGCGTGACGCCGAGGCAGCGCTGAAGCAGACCGCCTGACCGGACGGCAATTACCAGCAGTATGAAGAACTGGCGGCCCGAGCTTGGTCTCCCCCCAATACAAAACGGCGCCCGAAGGCGCCGCTTGAGTGTCAAACCGGAAGAGCCGCTTGTCAGCGTCCCTTGCGCTTGCGACCGAGACCCATCTTCTTGGCGAGCTGCGAACGGGCGGCCGCATAATTGGGCGCAACCATCGGATAGCTCGGGTCCAGGTTCCACTTTTCGCGATACTGGTCGGGCGTCAGATCATAGTGGGTCATCAAGTGACGCTTGAGCGACTTGAACTTCTTGCCGTCTTCGAGACAGATGATGTAGTCGTCATGCACCGAACGCTTCGGATTTACCGCCGGCTTCTGCTTGTCGGCAGGCGGCTGCTCGGCGGCCCCGCCGACGCGCCCGAGAGCGGCATGGACATCGGCGATGAGGTTCGGCAATTCGCCGACCGGCACGGGATTGTTGCTGACATAGGCGGCCACCACATCGGCGGTGAGCTCGATCAGCGCGTCACTGTTTCTGGAAGGTGTTTCGGTAATATCCATGGCGTTCAGGCCCCAACGAGAATTGTTTCTGTTTGCGCCCGTTTCGATAGTTGGGCATCGCGCGAACTTGTGCAGGAAAAAGCCTCCGCGATTCGCGTCGCGCCATCTTAATGGGCCTGAGCGTCAAGTAAGTCAATTCGCTTCTTGCGCTCTATTCAGCGATACAAGTCAAATCTTTCATATTCAGCTTCACTCTTTCGTGCAGAGTGTAACTTTGCCGTTTTTTCTGGTCAGACCAGCATCGACTGACGCCGCGGCAAGCAGCCATTACACAGACGGCAGCAGGTAAATAGAGCTCAATGCTTGATCCTGCCCGCAGCATTACAGCCTGGCCGATCGGCGGATTCAGTAAAATCATAGGTTGCGAAGCGTTACTGTTGCTCGTGAGCCGTCGGCCGGAGCGGCGTGCTGCGTCACTGAAACGGGGTGATGTATTTTCCGTAGACCCAGCCGGTGACGAACTGGCCGCTCTGTGCCGGATCGTGCCAGACTTCGCACCAGCGATGGCGGATCTTCTGTTTCTGCTGCCAGTAGGTTTGGCTGGTCATGTCGAGCAGGTTTATCCCACCGGTGCATTTGCCGGTCATCTGCAGAACCGTCCCGTTGGGATAGGCGGCCTGCTTCTGCGAAGTTCCTGAAGGATATTTGCGCACATTGAGCGTGTCGCCGAACGGCACATTGGCCACTTGCCAAGCCGCAAAGGCAGTTGCATGAGATTGACCGGCATTGGCCAGGGTCATCGCAGCGACGGCGAGGGCCGCGGCAGTCCGAGAAAAAATATTCATTGTCCTCTCCTCCAGCCCGTCCTCTTGAGCCACCACGACAATAGATCGTAGCCCTTGAACCCGCGCTGATCGGCGTGTTCATTCGCCATTCAAGTAACTTCCACAGCGAGACGCAATGACCAGAACTCCAGTGTTTCCGACCGCCACCCCGCCGCAGCCGGAGAAGCGGCCGATCTTCGACACGCATCACGGCATGACGCGGACGGACGACTATGCCTGGCTGAGGGCCGTGAATTGGCAAGAGATGTTCAGGGACCCGTCGCTGCTCGACGGCCAGATCCGCGCCCACCTCGAAGCCGAGAATGCTTACCAGGCGGCGCTGATGGCCGATACGGTCCAACTGCAGAAACAGCTTTTCGCGGAAATGAAGGGACGCATCAAGGAAGACGATTCTTCCGTGCCGATGAAGGACGGGCCTTACGCCTACGGCTCCTCCTTCAAGCTTGGCGGCCAGCAGCCGCGTTATTTCCGCACGGCGCGCGACGGCGGCGACAAGCAGATCTTGCTCGACGGCGATGCCGAGGCCGAGGGCAAGCCCTATTTCCGCCTGGGCGGCGTCGATCATTCGGACGACCACCGCAAGCTGCTCTGGGCCTTCGACGACAAGGGTTCCGAATTCTACACGCTGCGCGTCCGCGATTTCGCCGGCGGCAACGATCTGACGGACAGGGTCCCCGACACCGGCGGCGGCGGTGTGTGGGATGCCGGCAATGACGGTTTTTTCTACACCCGCCTCGACCCCAACCACCGTCCTTCCAAAGTGCTGTTCCATGCGCTTGGCGATAGTCCTGAAAACGACCGGCTGATCTACGAGGAAACCGATCCGGGCTTCTTCATGGATGTCGGCGGCACACGCTCCAACGAGTGGATCATGATCGGCATCAACGACCATGAGACCTCGGAATATCGCATCATGAACGCCAACGAACCGTCCGCAGAGCCGAAGCTGGTTGCGGCACGCCAGACCGGCTTGCAGTACGACCTTGAGGAAGGCGGCGACATCTTCTTCATCCTCACAAATGCCGACGGCGCCAAGGACTTCAAGATCATGACGGCGCCGGCCCATGATCCGGTGCGCGCCAACTGGCAGGAACTGGTGCCGCACGAAGCGGGCCGGCTGATCCTTTCGGTAATCGGCTTCAAGGACCACATGGTCCGGCTGGAGCGCAAGGAAGGCCTGCCACGCATCGTCGTGCGCGATCGCAAGAGCGGCGAAGAGCACCTGATCTCCTTCGACGAGGAAGCCTTCTCGCTCGGCCTGTCCGGCTCCTACGAATACGACACCGAAATCATGCGCTTTTCCTATTCGTCGATGACGACGCCGGCGCAGGTCTTCGATTACAACATGCGCACCCGCGAGCGCGTGCTGCTCAAGACCCAGGAAGTGCCGTCCGGCCATGACCCGGAGCACTATGTCACGCGCCGGCTGATGGCGCCTGCCGCCGACGGCGAACTGGTGCCGATCTCGCTCCTCCACCACCGCGACACGCCGCTCGACGGATCGGCGCCTTGCCTGCTTTACGGCTACGGATCTTACGGCATAGCCGTACCCGCCGCGTTCAACACCAATTTGTTTTCGCTGGTCGACCGCGGCTTTGTCTACGCGATTGCCCATGTCCGCGGCGGCAAGGACAAGGGCTATGGCTGGTACGACGACGGCAAGCGGGCGAACAAGATGAATACGTTCACCGATTTTGTCGCTGCCGCCCACCACCTCGTCGCCGAACGCTATACGCAGCATGACCGCATCGTCGCGCAAGGCGGCTCGGCCGGCGGCATGCTGATGGGCGCGGTCGCCAACATGGCGCCGCAATGCTTCGGCGGCATCGTCGCCGAGGTTCCCTTCGTCGACGTGCTCACCACCATGCTCGACGCAAGCTTGCCGCTGACGCCGCCGGAATGGCCGGAATGGGGCAACCCGATCGCTTCGGCGGAGGATTACCGGACCATCGCCGCCTACTCGCCCTACGACAATGTCGCCGCACTCGACTATCCACCGATCCTGGGGCTGGCCGGCCTGACCGACCCGCGCGTCACCTATTGGGAGCCGGCCAAATGGGTGGCGCGGTTGCGCGACCGCAAGACAGGGGGGAATCCGGTTCTGTTCAAGATCAACATGGATTCAGGCCACGCCGGCGCCTCCGGCCGGTTTTCCAGGCTGGAGGAAATCGCGTTCACCTATGCCTTCGCGCTCAAGGTAACAGGCAAGGCCGAACCAGCCGCGTGAAGTCGGGGGAGAGCGGTCATTGCCTTCCGTTCCGAGACGTGGCTTTCATTCGCGGTAAGAGTTGCGGAGACGCCCACCAATGATCGATCTCGCCACATTGATTGCGTATGTCGCGGTTGTGCTTGGCTTTGTCTTCATCCCCGGTCCGGCCACCCTTCTGACCGTGGCGCGGGCCACCAGTTCCGGAACCAGGGTTGGCATCGCGACCGGCGCGGGGATCGCGGCCGGCGACGTGGTTCACACCTTCATGGCGATCGTCGGCATTTCGGCGATCATTGCCACGTCGGCGGCGCTTTTCAGCATCGTGAAGTACATCGGCGCAGCCTACCTCATTTATCTCGGCATTCGCGCGATCATCGAGAAAACGCCTGCCTATCCGGCCGCCGGCGCACTTGCGATCCCCGCTACCAAAGCATTTCGGCAGGCTGTTTTGACCGAGGTTCTCAACCCCAAGACCGCGCTTTTCTTCCTTGCATTTCTTCCGCAGTTCGTGCGGCCTGAAAACGGATCGGTGATGCTTCAACTGGCGACATTGGGCGTGATCTTTGTTCTGTTGGGCCTCATCAGCACGCTGGTTTTCGCCGTGGGTGCGGGCGGCCTCGGTGCATTCCTGCGCCGAAACCCGACGGTGCTGAGATGGCAAGGCAAGGCTGTCGGCGGCATCTATTGCGCCTTGGGCATCCGGCCGGCGCTGCAACAGCGCTAGGACCTCGACAGGCGACGCCGTATGAGGCTTCGGATAATGGGCAGGCACAGCTGATTTTCCGCTCGCAATTGCAAAGGCCGCGCGCTACCCAGTGCGCGGCTTTTCACAGCCGCGCCAACACACAATCACCCAGGGATCTGCCATGTTGCTCGTCGATGTCTATCTCGACAAATCGCCCATCCAGGGCATCGGCGTCTTTGCCAAAAACCACATTGCCCGCGGCACGCTGGTCTGGAAGCTCGACCCGAAATACGACCGGCGCATCGAGGTGGAGACCTACGAGCGGGAAACCGGGCCGGTCAAAACCTATCTCGACCGCTACGCCTATCCGGACCGGCGCGACCCGAATTACATCGTCTTCGAAGCCGACGATGCGCGCTACATGAACCATGCCGACAGCCCGAATTGCGACGTCTCGCAGCCGGAGGAGACCTATGCCTTGCGCGACATTGCGCCCGGCGAGGAAATGACCTGCGACTACAATCACTTCTTCGAAACCGGCTTCGACTTCCTCGGCGACCGCTGACCCAACGGCCCGTCAGCTCGCCGGCTTCTTGCGCGCCGGATAGCCGTTGGGATGCGGCGGCACGGCTTTCAGATAGGCGGCGATCGCCGCGCGGTCCTCCCGGGTCAGCACGGCCATGTTCCGTTGCACGTCGACCATCGCGCCGCCGACCGTATCGAAGTCCGGCGTGAAGCCGGTTTCGAGATAGTTGGCGATGTCGGCTTCCGACCAGTCGGCGATGCCGCCCTCGCCCGACGTGATGTTGGGCACGATGCCGCTGCCTTCCGCGGCCGCGGCGCCTGCCAGCCACTGGCTCTTCCTGGTACCGCCGGTAAGGTCCCGCGGCGTGTGGCATTCGCCGCAATGGCCGGGGCCTTCGACCAAATAGCGGCCGGCCTGCACCGGCTGTGGCGTGCCTTCGGGAAAGGAAACGACCGGCTTGTCGCTCAGATAGAGCAATTTCCACAGACCAAGGCCGCGTCGGACGTTGAAGGGAAACCCCAGCGAATTGGCGGGTGCCTTGCCGGCGACCGCGGGCAAGGTCTTCAGGAACGCATAGAGATCGGCAATGTCGGCCGGCTTCATGCGCGCGTATGAAATATAGGGAAATGCTGGATAAAGATGCTCGCCCGACGGCGACACGCCCTTCAGCATGGCGTTGGCAAAGTCTTCGACCGACCAGGCGCCGATGCCGTCCTTGGTATCCTGCGAGATATTCGGCGGCACGAAGGTGCCGAATGGCGTCTTGAGCTCGAGGCCGCCGACCAGCTGAAGGCGAGCGTCGCCTTGCGAGCCAGGCTTGGCATGACAGGATGTGCAGCCGCCAGCGTAGAAGATGCGCTTGCCCCTGTCAGCGTCACCGGGGCCAAGCTGCGCCAGCGTGGCGGCACCGAGCCTGACCGGAGCCGACAGGAACCAGCCGGCAATCGCGGCGACGCCGCCCAGAACGAGGGCGGCGCCGACGAGTTTCTTCAGCAAGGGCATTGCCCGCTATCAGCCTTTTTTCACCCTGTAGCTTTGATGACAGTTGCCGCAGCCGCCGCCGATGGTGTTGAACTGTGCCTTCAACGCGTCGGCATCCGCAGGTGCCGCGGCGACCGCCGCCTTGACGTCGGCGAGGTACTTGCCTTCAGCCGTCTTGAAGCCGGCCATGTCCTGCCAGATCTTGGGAGACGCCGTGGTGTCGCCGATGTCGCTGCCCGCCGGGAACAGCGCGTCGACGCCGGCATGGAATTTCTCGGCATTGGCCTGCAGTGCCTGCAACGCCGTCAGCACCGAAGCTGCGTCGTAGGGCGTCTCGCCCTTGACCACTTTCGACAAGCCGGCGGCGATCTTGCCACGTTCCTTCATCAGGGCCTGCCGGTCAGCGACCGGGTCGGCAAATGCCGCCGAACCGGCGAAGGCGAGCATCGAGATGGCGAGGATAAGCTTTCTCATTCACTTGGCTCCATGTTGAAGGCAATTCAGGGTGCGGTCCCACCCCGATGACAAACGGCAAGGATGGCTTAAAAATTCCGACGCTTCGCCTCACGCTTGCGTGAAATTTTTGCAACTGTCGTTCTGATGCTGAAAAAGAAAAGCCCCGGTTCTGCCGGGGCTTTCTGGAACGGATCAGGCCTTTTCGTAGAGTTCGAGCACATAGTCCCAGTTGATGAGACTGTCGACGAAGGCTTCGAGATATTTCGGCCGGGCGTTGCGATAATCGATGTAGTAGGAATGTTCCCAGACATCGACGCCAAGGATCGGCGTCGCGCCATGGACGAGCGGGTTCTCGCCATTCGGCGTCTTCGAGATCGCCAGCTTGCCGTCCTTGACCGAGACCCAGGCCCAGCCCGAACCGAACTGGGTGGTGCCGGCGGCGATGAAGTCGGCCTTGAACTTGTCGTAGCCGCCAAGATCGCTGTCGACCGCTTTTTGCAAGGCGCCCGGCAGCTTGTTGCCGCCGCCGCCCTTCTTCATCCATTTCCAGAAATGGATATGATTGTAGTGCTGGGCGGCATTGTTGAAGAGCCCCGCATTCTTGCCGAAGGACTGTTTGACGGCCTCTTCGACCGACAAATCGCCCAGGCCCGCCTCGGCGGCCAGCTTGTTGCCGTTGTCGACGTAGGCCTTGTGGTGCTTGTCGTGATGATATTCCAGCGTTTCCTTGGACATATAAGGCTGCAAAGCCTCGTAATCATAGGGCAAGGCGGGCAATTCAAAAGCCATCGGTCGTACTCCCTCGTGGAAAAATCCGGTGTCGATACCGGACTAACATAGGACTGGATTGGTCTGGAACAACTCCGGAAACGAAGCGCCGGGCCGCTTTTTAGCGGGTCAGCCGGGCGAAGTCGAATGCGCCCATTCCCAATAGAGTTCGCGCGCCTTCTTGGCCACCGGCCCGGGCTGCAGATTGCGATCCTCGATACGGGTGACCGGCACGACTTTCGAGTGGTTTCCGGTCGAGAAGATTTCGTCCGCCTCCAGGAAATCGCGGATCGACAGCGTCTTTTCCGTCGTCGTGAAACCGTACTCGCCAAGCAGGGCCATGGTGCGCGCGCGAGTGATGCCGGACAGGAAGGTGCCGTTCGGCGCCGGCGTCAGGACATGGCCGTCCTTGACCAGGAAAATATTCGAGGTCCCGGTCTCGGCGACATTGCCCAGCATGTCGAGCACGAGCGCATTGTCGAAGCCGCGCATCTTGGCTTCGAGGATGGCCCTGCCGTTGTTGGGATAAAGGCAGCCGGCCTTGGCGTTAGTCGGCATGGTTTCGATTGTCGGGCGGCGGAACGGCGACACCGTCACCGAAAAACCCGCTGGCGAGATCATCGGCGATTCATAGAGGCAAAGGCAGAAACGCGTCGAGGCCGGGTCGGCCGGCACGCCCATATAGCCGCCATGCTCGGCCCAATACATCGGCCTGATGTAGACCGCTGTGTTGCCGTCGAACTTCTTCAGCCCGTCCCAGGTCAGGCCGACGATCTTGTCGGTGCTCATCGTCGGTTTCAGGCCGAGCGCGATCGCCGAGGCGTTCACCCTTGCTGCATGGCGATCGAGGTCGGGAGCGACGCCCTCGAACCAACGGGCGCCGTCGAACACGCTGGTGCCGAGCCACATGGCATGGCTGCGCGGCCCGAGGATGGCGACGTTGCCCTCATACCAGTCGCCGTCGACGAAGGTCCATGTCGCGGATTGCGCCGCAGTCGCCAGTGTCATTGCCAGGTTCCGTTCGATGCTTGTTGCGGCGCATTGGAAGATGCTTTGGCGGCCGCCGTCAACCGGTTTGGCTGAGATTTGTTGAGGCCAGCGGGCTGGCGGACTGCAATCAGCGCTTGCGCCTTGCCTTGCGCAGCCTCAAAACTGTCGCATGCACCATGCAGCTTACGTTTTCGACGCCTATGGCACGCTGTTCGACGTGCACGCGGCCGTGCGCCGTCACGCCGACCAGATCGGGCCGGACGGCCAGTTGCTGTCCGAGATCTGGCGCGCAAAGCAGCTGGAATATTCCTGGGTGCGGACGCTGATGGGGGCCTATGCCGATTTCTGGCAGCTCACCGAGCAGGCACTCGATTTCGCCCTGCGCAAGGTTCCGTCCGCCGATGCCGGGCTGAAGGCGAAGTTGCTCGAGGCCTATTGGCGGCTGGACTGCTATCCGGAGGTGCCGGCCGTGCTCAAGGCGCTCAAGGCATCGGGGGCAAGGCTGGCGATCCTGTCCAACGGTTCGCCTGAAATGCTGGGGGCGGCCGTCAAGTCCGCCGCGCTCGACCAGGTCCTGGACGACGTCTTTTCCGTCGACAGCGTCAGGCGCTTCAAGACCGACCCGTCGGTCTACGACATAGTCACCACGGGCTGGCGCCTCTATCCAGGCGCTGTCTCTTTCCAGTCCTCCAACCGCTGGGACGTTGCCGGCGCCACCAAATTCGGCTTCCGGACGGTGTGGATCAACCGCGCCAATCACCCAGAGGAATACCGGGATTTCCCACCGGCCCTGATCCTGCCGTCCCTTGAAGGTCTGGTTGCCGCGGTTTGACACCGGAAATGTTGCGTCGGCGCAACAGTGGCGATCCGGTCACAGCTTTGCCTTTGTTTGTCCACCCTGCGGCCAGAATTGGAACCGCCTATCGCGCCGGGCATTGCTCGGGCAACCGCGCACAACCGGGCGCATTCATGCTTTGTTGCGATTTGAGACTTAAAAAAAGGCAATCATGTTCACACCCCCATCGTCCTCTCTGCGCCTTAGCCGTCGCGGTTTCCTCAACGCCGCAGCCCTTGGCGCCGCCTCGGTCGCGGTCTCCAGTTGCACCACGCTGTCGCAACAACCGGTCGAGCCACCGCCGCCGACCTATGTCGAGCCGGCGCTCGGCGACTATGTGACGATGTATGGGCCGATGTCGGATGGCGGCTTCGAGCTGCCGGCGATACCGGTCGACAAGATCGACCCGCAGTTCCTGCGCCAGATCGTTGACGATCCGACCGGGCAGCAGCCGGGCACCATCGTCGTCGACACCACCAATCACTTCCTCTACCTGGTGCGCCCGGGCGGCCAGGCGATCCGCTACGGCGTCGGCCTCGGCCGCGCCGGTTTCGAATGGTCGGGCGATGCCGTGGTCCAATGGAAGCAGAAATGGCCGAAATGGACGCCGCCGGACGAAATGATCTCCCGGCAGCCGGAGTTGAAGCCGTACAGCGCCGATAATGGCGGCATGCCCGGCGGGCTCAAGAACCCGCTTGGCGCGCGGGCGCTCTATCTCTTCCAGGGCAACCAGGACACGCTCTACCGCTTGCACGGTTCGCCGGAATGGCGGTCGATCGGCAAATCGGTGTCGTCGGGCTGTGTTCGCCTGATGAACCAGGACATTATCGATCTCTACGACCGTGTGCCGAACAAGACCCCGGTCGTGGTGACGGCCGACATCGGTCAGCCGATGGTGGCGACAGCAAACCGCAAAGCCATCCCGATCGACGCCGGCGTGCCGGAAGGATCGATCCTGCTCGGCCCGATAAAATCGATCACAAATTCGATCTTCTGAATTGGTCGAAAGCGCGCGGGCGGGATCTTCCTCGCTCCTGCTGATTTTGCTGCGCGTTGGCTTGCCCGTGCCGGTGCCCGCCTTCAGGTCCGATGTTTACGCCGAGCAGCGGATTTTGCCGCGCTCTGTGCAGACGCCGCCGGTGGACAGCTCATGACCCAAATACGTCTTCCGCAGGCCAGGTCGGATGACCGCTTTGCGCCGCGATGCCGGCAGCAACGACGTTGATTGCGGTTGCCCAAAAGCAGACATCTGAATGCGGCGTCGCGTTGGACGCGTTGCGCTATAAGCGGACATCGGGTCCGCAGTCTGGACCGGGAACTCGCACCGACACCACAGTCTCACCGACCGAGACTTCCGAGCGTGGCCCGCTGCTTATTGTCCCGTGTCTTGTCGGGATCTTCGATCGCCTCAACCGACTGGATGTATTCGGCAATATACTCCGGCGACAGGGCGTGTTCCCTGCCACCTGCAAGGACAAAGTCCTTATACCAGCTATAGGGTTTGAGACTGTCGTCGATGTAGTCGGGGGTGGCGAGATAGGTAAGGACCTTTCGCCTGCGACCTTTGGCGTTAATGACCGTGACCGTCGCATGCTCGTAGCCGCTTCCGACGCCTTCGGCCTTATCTAGCTCGGCACGTTCGGCAGGATCGAAGCTGAACAGGACTCCGATCACGCTATTCTCATTGCCAGTGGCTAATGCGTTGCACTTCCCGGACTTGTCCACGCTACGTTTATGAAAACGGAGCGCATGACCCGGCAAGGTAGCGATGCCGAGTGGCTTGCAGCTCGGCATGCGTTCGCGCAGCCGGGCGGTCGACATGTTGGACCCGTAGGCAAAATAGACGACGTGCTCTGGGGGGCCGGTCTCTGTGTTCTTCAGCGCCTCGATGGTGGGATTTCCCGGCCTCAGGATCGTGCGTAGCGGTACCGTCATTATGCTGCACTCTTCGGTTTCTTCGCCTTCGCGTGTGATGATGGGCTGTCCATCCTGGAGGTCGAGGATTGGAACCGGCCTGCCGGCCCATCCGCAGTCGGCGCAGCGCGGTCGTTCCCAGAGTATACCGGGTGCCTCAGTATTCTCGCCATGTTCGGGTTCGAGATGCGGCGAGCCGCAGTTCGGGCATTCCCGAGGCACCCCGCGTAATTCGCGAATGATCAATGATGTCGCCATGCCGATGGCGTGTTGGATCAACGAGTGCGCCATCTCGGCATCAATCCAGGTGGCCGACTTTGAATGCGTCAGCCAGTTTGAAAACGTCCATGCGGACTCAAGCGCACTCTTGAGGGCCCCGCGACGCTCTTTGTTGGTGTCGCCCGGCAGAAGATCGTTGCAGATGATCTCCGTCCACGCGCGGAAGTTCGCACGTTGTGGCGGTGTATCTGTCCATATTGCCGAGTCCTGCGCGACGCCGATCAGTTCGAGAAGCGCCTCACGGCAGCGGACGCCTACGGCCTGATAGTCCGCGAGATTATGCGCCTGTGTCACGGCGGTGCCGGCTTCTTCCATCTTCTCGAATACGGGACCGAACGGGAGTATGCGTAGATCGTCTTCCTGTTGTTTTGCCGTACGCGGGATGCGAAGCATCAGGCCAATATGGAAGGTCAGAGCAAGGTCCATATTTGGGAACTGCTCCTGAGAGTAGAGGTTTGTGCCGCCGGTTATGACCCACCAGCGATCCTTGTTGGTGTGAATGTCCCACACGTCGTGACGGGTATTCAGGACGACTTCCGAGTAGACCTTCTGCATAAAGGTCACTTCGAGGTCGGGCGCCTGCCATTCAAAGTATTCTCGGACTTCCTCGACCTCCTCTTCGGTAACTTTCAACATGATCGTCTCCCGCGAAGGCTCGTCGCGCCGCGCTGCAAAGGATTGCGAAAGCCTCAACAATAGCCCGATGTCGCTAACTTTCAAAATCCGGCACGGCTACGCGGGATGTCCGCTTTGGGCTAATTCTGAGACGTTGTTCCGACCGGATTCAGCGTCCCTTGCCCCTTGCGGAGGTGCTGGAACCTGCCGGTCCGCTTCCGGCCCCGATCAAGACCTTCGGCGCATCGCCGCCAAGCGGCCGCTCTTTCCGCATAGCCCCTGTCCGCTGTCCTCCAGATCTGGCTACTGGCGCTTGATGCCAAGACAGAAGTTGCCAACACTGATCCCGCCCTTCGGTCCGATGCCCCTCACCGCCCCCTGGACAGGCTCCCCAAAATCCCGCGGACGATCGCCCGTCCGACCGACGAACCGACCGAGCGCACCACCGACTTGATTGCCGCCTCCGCCACCGTCTGGCGGTTGGATGGCCGCGGCGCCCGCCGGCCACCGCTGGGCTGAGGAGCGGGATCGTCATTGCCGAAGCCGGGAATGGTCCAGCGCGAACGGCCGCTCTCCTGCTGCTGCGCTTGTGCCTCCTGGGCGTCCTTGGCCTTTTTTTGCAGCATCTCGAAAGCCGATTCGCGATCGACGGTCTGGTCGTACTGTCCCGAAACCGGGCTCTCAGTGATCAGCTTGCGGCGCTCTTCGGGCGTGATCGGGCCAAGCCGCGAGGATGGCGGGCGGATCAGCGTGCGCTGTACCATGGACGGCACGCCCTTGGCTTCCAGCGTGGAGACGAGTGCCTCGCCGGTGCCGAGCTGCGTGATCACGGTTGCACAGTCGAAATCGGGATTGGGCCTGAACGTCTCGGCCGCCGTCTTGACGGCCTTCTGTTCGCGCGGCGTATAGGCACGCAGTGCGTGCTGCACGCGGTTGCCCAACTGCGCCAGCACCGTTTCAGGGATATCCAGCGGATTTTGCGTGACGAAATAAACGCCGACGCCCTTCGAACGGATCAGCCGGACCACCTGTTCGACGCGGTCGATCAGCACCTTCGGCGCGTCGTCGAACAGAAGATGCGCCTCGTCGAAGAAGAAGACCAGCTTCGGCTTGTCCGGGTCGCCGACCTCGGGCAGTTCCTCGAACAGTTCCGACATCAGCCACAGAAGGAACGTCGCATAGAGCCGCGGATTCATCATCAGTTTGTCGGCGGCGAGCACGCTGATGGCGCCGCGTCCATCGCGCGTGGTGCGCATGATGTCGGCGATCCGCAATGCCGGCTCGCCGAAGAAATTGGCAGCGCCCTGCTGCTCCAGGACCAGCAGCGTGCGCTGGATGGCGCCGACCGAAGGTTTCGTCACATTGCCGTAGCGGGCGCCGATCTCTTCGGCGCGGTCGGCGATGTTGGCAAGCAGTGACTGCAGGTCCTTCAAGTCGAGCAGCAAAAGGCCTTCCTCGTCGGCGATGCGGAAGGCGATGTTCATAATGCCTTCCTGCGCCTCGGAGAGGTTCATCAGCCGCGACAGAAGCAGCGGCCCCATCTCCGAGATGGTGGCGCGGATCGGGTGACCCTGCTCGCCGAACAGATCCCAGAAGATGACCGGAAATTCCTGGAACTCATAGGGATCGAGCTTGACCTGCTCGGCCCGCTTGACCAGAAAATCCTGCGCTGTGCCCATCATGGCGATACCCGACAGATCGCCCTTGATGTCGGCGCAGAATACCGGCACGCCGGCATTGGAGAAACCCTCGGCCAACATCTGCAGGGTCACCGTCTTGCCGGTGCCGGTCGCGCCGGTGACCAGGCCGTGACGATTGCCATATTGCAGCAAAAGCCGTTCCGGCCGCTGATAGCTGTCGTCCGGCTTGCGGCTGGCTCCCATGAAGATACCGGTGTCGTCGGCCATGTGTCCGGTCTCCGCAAACCTATAGGGTTGAATGCCCTGATCCCCTTGAAGAAAAGGGAGGCCCGCCGCAGGTATAGTGAGGCCATTGCGCAGCGACAATGGGCATCGTCGAAAATGGCTTTTGGAGCTTGCGGAACCTGCCCATGTTTGGCAATCGGTTGACGGTCACCGTCACGGAAGGCGAGTTGCACGGCATGTGTGCTGCATTGTGATATGGGACCGGGGACCGTAGACTGACATAGTAGGCTGACACGGCCACTAGAACGAGGAGAACGGATGGGCGCCGGTGCCTTGACCCATGATGCCGACCTTCCGAGCGCCGACCGGCAACGATGGCTGGCGCTGGCGGAGAAGGCGCTGGCCGGCGGTTCCTTCGAGGAAAAGCTCGTCTCGCATACGGACGACGCCATCCGCATCGAGCCGCTCTACGAGCGTTCGGTGACCGTCGAGCCTGTCGTGCGCGCCAACCCGGGATCACCGTGGATCGTCAGCCAGCGTATCGACGATCCGGACATAGGCCGCGCCAGGGCGCAGGCGCTGGAAGACGTCGCGCAGGGTGCTACCGGACTGTCGCTTGTCTTCGAAGGCGCGCCGAACGCCTTCGGCTATGGCTTGCCGAGGACGGCCGAGGCGCTGGAGAGCGTGCTCGACGGCGTGCCGCTCAACCGCATCCAGATCCGCATCGATGCCCATCCCTGGAGCCGCGCCGTGGCCGACTGGCTGGTGGCGTTCTTGACCAAGCGCCGCTCCGACCCGGCAAAGCTCAACCTCTCCTTCGGCATCGATCCGGCGGCGATATTTGCCGGGACCGGCAGGCTGCGCATGTCGATCGAAGCTTTGCAGGCATCGATGCCGCAGTCGCTCGCACATTTCTTTTCGATGGGGGTGCCCGGCGTGCTGCTGGAAGCCGACGGGCGGGTGTTCCACAATGCCGGCGCAACCGAGGCGCAGGAGCTTGGCACGATGCTCGCCTCGGCAGTCTCCTATTTGAGGCTGTTCGAGAAGGCGCGCCAGCCGCTTGTCTATGCGGCGCCGCATATCGGTTTTGCGCTCAGCGTCGACCAGGACCAGTTCGTGTCGACGGCCAAGGTCAGGGCGTTGCGGAGACTGTGGGCGCGTGTCCAGGAGGCCTGCTCGATACCGCCCTCCACCGCCAGCATCCATGCCGAAACCTCCTTCAGGATGATGACGGCGGCCGACCCGGAAACCAACATCCTGCGCACCACCATCGCCGCTTTTGCCGCTGCCGCCGGCGGGGCGGATTCGATCGCCATCCTGCCGCATACCATCGCGCACGGCCTGCCCGCGGGTTTTGCACGCCGCGTTGCCCGCAACGCGCAACTGATCATGGCCAATGAAAGCCACATCGACCACGTCGCCGATCCGGCTTGCGGTTCGGGCGCCGTCGAAACCCTGACTGCGGAGCTCTGCGCGGCGGCCTGGCAGGAGTTCCAGCAGATCGAGGCGGAAGGCGGCGTGCTGACCAGCCTCGAACAAGGCCACGTCCAGAGACGCGTGCAGGCAGCTTCCGCCCGCCGCAACGCTGCCTACCAGGCGGGCGAACGGGCGATCGTCGGCACGACGCTGCACCCGTCGAAAACCGAGCGTCCGGTCGAGACGCTGGCGGCGGAGCGGCGGCCAGCCTTCACCGAAGGCGTTGCGGTGTGCGAGCCGCTGTTTCCGATCCGCATCGATCAGTCGATCGGAGCCGTACCATGATCCCCGATTTCAGCCAGATCGGCTGGTCGCCGCCACGGCGGGCGCCGGTCGACGTCAAAGGCCAGCGGATGACGCCGGAAGGCATCGCCGTCAAGCATCTCTACAACCAGGGCGATCTCAAGGGCTTGCCGCATCTCGATACCTATCCGGGCCTGCCGCCCTTCATGCGCGGCCCCTATCCGACGATGTATGTCCAGCAACCCTGGACGATCCGGCAATATGCCGGCTTCTCGACGGCCGAAGAGTCCAACGCCTTCTACCGGCGCAACCTTGCCGCCGGCCAGAAAGGCCTGTCGGTCGCCTTCGATCTCGCCACGCATCGCGGCTACGACAGCGACCATCCGCGCGTCGCCGGCGATGTCGGAATGGCCGGCGTCGCCATCGATTCCATTCTCGACATGCGCCAGCTGTTCGAGGGCATCCCGCTTAACGAGATGACGGTATCGATGACGATGAACGGCGCGGTGCTGCCGATCATGGCGCTCTATATCGTGGCGGCGGAGGAACAGGGCGTCGCGCAGAAGGACCTCACTGGGACCATTCAGAACGACATCCTGAAAGAGTTCATGGTGCGCAACACCTACATCTATCCGCCCAAACCTTCGATGCGGATCGTGTCGGACATTTTTTCCTACACGTCGACGCATATGCCGAAGTTCAATTCGATCTCGATCTCCGGCTACCACATGCAGGAGGCGGGAGCGACGGCGGACCTCGAACTCGCCTACACGATTGCCGACGGTATCGAATATGCCCGCGCCGGCGTCGCGGCCGGCCTCGACATCGACCGTTTCGCGCCGCGCCTCTCGTTTTTCTGGGCGATCGGCATGAATTTCTTCATGGAAGTCGCGAAGCTGAGAGCAGCGCGCCTTTTGTGGGCCAGCCTGATGCTGAAGAACTTTTCGCCGAAGGACGAGCGCTCGCTGTCGCTGCGCACCCATTGCCAGACTTCGGGCTGGTCGCTGACGGCGCAGGACCCCTACAACAACATCATCCGCACCATGATAGAGGCGATGGCGGCGACTCAAGGCCACACGCAGTCGCTGCACACCAATTCCTTCGACGAGGCAATGGCGCTGCCGACCGATCATTCGGCCCGCATCGCCCGCAACACACAGCTCATCCTGCAGAAGGAATCCGGCACGACCCGGAGCATCGACCCGTGGGGCGGCTCTGCCTATGTCGAGCGGCTGACGCATGATCTGGCGGCGCGCGCGCTTGCCCATATCGAGGAGGTCGAGAGCCTCGGGGGCATGGCCGCGGCGATCGAAAAGGGCCTACCGAAGCTGCGCATCGAAGAGGCTGCCGCGCGCACCCAGGCGCGCATCGATTCCGGCGAACAGATCGTGGTCGGCGTCAATGCCCACCGTCCCGGCACGGACATCGAAGTCGACGTGCTGAGGATCGACAACGCGGAAGTCAGGGCGCGGCAATTGTCGAAGCTGCAGCGGCTGAAAGGCACGCGTGACGTCGCCGCCGTCGAGAGCGCGCTCGATGCGCTGACCCGTGCTGCCGGGAGTAACGAAAACCTGCTGGAATTCGCCATCCGGGCGGCGCGCGCCAATGCCACGGTCGGCGAGATTTCGCTGGCGCTGGAAAAGGTCTTCGGCCGCCATGTCGCCTCGGTGCAGACGATCTCCGGCGTCTATCGCAACGCGCTTGGCGACAATCCGGTGGTCGACCGGTTGCAGGACAAGGTCGTAGCGTTCGAGGAGAAGTCCGGCGGCAAGCCGCGTATTCTGGTCGCCAAGATGGGGCAAGACGGCCATGATCGCGGCCAGAAAGTGATCGCCACCGCCTTTGCCGATCTCGGCTTCGACGTCACCGTTGGGCCGATGTTCCAGACGCCGGACGAGATCGCCAAGCTGGCGGTCGAGCATGACGTGCACATCGTCGGCGCCTCGTCGTTGGCGGCAGGCCATTTGACGCTCATTCCCGAACTCAAACAGGCGCTGAAGAAGCTCGGCCGCGACGACATGCTGATCGTCGCCGGCGGCGTCATTCCACCGAAGGATTACGATGCAGTCCGGCAGGCAGGCGCAGCGGAGATCTTCCCGCCCGGCACGGTCATCCCGGAAGCGGCGGAGCGGCTGATGGACCGGCTGCTGCAGGCGGGCTGACGCTTTGTTATAATGCCCGTTGCAACGACCGACACGCTGAGTTATAACCAGCGTTGCAACAGGATGTCTCACCATGAACACGACCATTCGCAAGATCGGCAATTCCGAAGGCGTGATCCTGCCGAGGGAGATTCTCGATCGTCTGAACCTGAAGGCCGGCGACCAGCTTCAAATCGTTGAAACAGGTGACGGTCTTGCGCTGAAGCCGGTGGACGACAGCTTCGAGCGGCAAATGAAAGCTGCCCGCGAGGTCATGGACAAATACAAGGTCGCGCTTCAGAAGCTCGCCGAATGAGCTGGGAGTTTCTGACGCGGCGTGCAGTCGAAGCGATGCACGCCGAGCAGTTGCGCCGACACGGCGGAGCACAAGGCTTGAGGGATGAAAATGCCATTGAATCGGCGCTCGCCCGTGCGGAGAACAAAGCCAACTACGGAGACCCGTCGGTTGAAGAACTCGCCGCCGTCTATGTCTTCGGCATCGCCCGAAATCATGCCTTTGTCGACGGCAACAAACGCACCGCCATTGTCGCTGCCGGCGCATTTCTGATTGTGAATGGTTGTGCCCTGTCGGCCAATGACGGCATGCTTTACGAATTCGTCATGGGCGTCGCCGCCGGCGAAATCGACGAGGCCGGTGCCGCGGCGTTCTTCCGCGACCATGTCGTCAAGCTCGAAGACTAACTATCGGAGAGCTTGACGATCTCCCATTCCTTGCCGTTAACCACGGCAATTTCGCCGACCTTCTTGCCGAACAGCGCCATCGCCATCGGCGACATATGGGAAATTGACCCTTTGGCCGGGTTGGCCTCATCCTCGCCGACGATCTTCCAGTGCACCTTCTTGCCGTCGTCGCTCTCCAGTGTGACGCCCATACCGAAGCGAACCATGTCGCTGCCCGGTTCCGGCACCGAAAGCTCGGCGCTTTCACGCCGCGCCGTCCAATAGCGGAGATCACGCGACACCAGCGCGATGCGCTCGCGGTCGGCCCTCTTTTCGGCTCTGCCCAGTTCGTCGCGCAGAGCGGCCACCTCCGCATCGATCAGCGCCAGGCCGTGTTCCGTCACCAGATTGCGGTGATGGCTGATCGGCCGCTCGCCGATGCCGGCAATGGCGTTTTCGCTGTCTTCCTCGCGGGTGAAGGCCCTGCTCATCCGATGAACTTAGGCCCGGCGCGACGACTCCACAAGCCATAGCCGGCAAACCCGACCTCGGGGCCGATCCCGTCTGGCACGAATCCTGCCGCGTGAGCGTTGGACGCAAGGGATCTGTGCCGATGTTGAACAGAAGAACGCTGCTTACGCAGACCGCCGGCTTTGCCGTCATGGGGCTTTCGCTCGGCAAGGCAGCGGCGGAAAACCTGCACGGCATCGACAAAGCCGCGATGCGCGGGGCGATCAATGCGACCGATCTCGGCGTCCGGCCCGGCGCGCTTGAGGACCAGAGCAAGGCTTTCACCAAGCTGCTGCGCGAAGCGCACGTTCGCGACATGCCGGTGTTCCTGCCGCCGGGGACCTATATCGTTTCCAACCTGTCGCTGCCCGGCCGCGTGCGCCTGTCCGGCGTGGCGGGCGCATCGCGGATCGTCTATGGCGGCAACGGCCATCTCATCATGGCGGAACAGGCCGAGCATATCGTACTCAGTGGACTGGTGTTCGACGGCAGCAACCACTGGATGGGCGATTATACGCAAGGCCTGCTCGATCTGCGCCGCATCGCCCATCTCGTCGTCGACAATTGCCAGCTTACCGGCAGCGGCAAGAACGGTCTGGCGCTCGAACACGCCTCGGGCCGTATCGAACGCTCGGAGATATCCGATGCGGCCGATGCCGGCATCTATTCGGTCGAGGCCGATGGCCTGGAAATATCAGGCAATAGCGTCTCCGACTGCGCCAATGGCGGCATTCTGGTGCACCGCTGGCAGGCGGCGGAAGATGGTACCATCGTCAGCGGCAACCGCGTCGAACGCATCCAGGCGCGCAGCGGCGGAACCGGCCAGAACGGCAACGGCATCAATGCCTTCCGCGCCGGCAATGTCATCATCTCCGGCAATATTGTTTCGGATTGCGCGTTTTCGGCTATCCGCGCCAACAGTGCCAGCAATTTGCAGATCACCGGCAACACCTGCTCGCGCTCGGGCGAAACAGCCGTGTATTCCGAATTCTCATTCGAAGGCGCCATCATCAGCAACAACATCGTCGATAGTGCTGCGAACGGTATTTCGATCGTCAATTTCAACGAAGGCGGCCGCATGGGGGTCTGCTCCGGCAACATCGTCCGCAACCTGTCGACCAGCGGCCCCTACCCTGCCGATGCGCCCGGCTTCGGCGTCGGCATCAGCGTCGAGGCAGACACCACCGTTTCCGGCAATGTCGTTGAGAATGCGCCGCTCTACGGCATGCAGATCGGCTGGGGACCGTTCATGCGCAATGTGGTCGCCACGGGAAACGTCATCCGCAAGGCGGGGACCGGTATCGTCGTCACCGTGGTCGAAGGTGCCGGGACGGCAATCATCTCCGACAATGTCATCGACGGAGTCCAGAACGGCGCGATCGTCGGCCAGCGCTGGGCCGAGCCGGTGACCGGCGACCTCGCCGCGTCAGGCAATGCCGGCTATGCGCATTTGACCGTCGAGCGCAATCACGTCAGTTGAGGGCGGCGGTGGGCCGGAGCGCGCCGACTTTGGCGCCGATCCGGCTTTCGATAGGCGGATTTGCCTGTTCGATCAGCTTTGCCGCCAGCGGCTGGTCTGCGTGCAAAAGCTTTAACAGCACGGCCGCGAGCATGACTTCAGTTGCGCGGCCGGCGCCGTCGTCGCATTTCAGCGCGATGCCAAGGCCAAGCTCTGGAAGGGCGGCACAATGGACGCCCTCGGCGCCCCCCTTGGCAAAGATCCGGCCAGGCGCGGCCTCCATCATCGCGACGTCGGACCTGCCAGTGCCGGCGACGAAAAACGGCTCGGCCATGCAGGCGGAAAGCAGCCGCTTCGCCGCCCGGGCGCGCACCGGCTCGAAGCTGGCGCCTGTCGCCATGCGGGCAAAGCCAAGCGCAAAGCTGCGCAGCGGCACGGCATAGGTCGGAATCGAGCAACCGTCAGTGCCACGGTGATCGGCGTCATGGGCAGCACCGGTCACCGCCTGCATCGCTTCGCGCACCATCTCCTGCGAAGCATGGCCAGCCTTGACGTAACCGCGATGGGCGATGCCGCTGTGAACGCAGGTGCATAGGAAGCCTGAGTGCTTGCCGGAACAATTGTTGTGCAGCGCGTTCGGCACGCTGCCGGCGCGGGCAAGCGCCAGCGTCGCCCCATGGCTCGACGGCCAATGCGCGCCGCATTCGAGTGCCGTCTCGTCCAGGCCGGCCTTCGCCAGCATAGCCCTCGCGAGCTCGACATGTGGCGGCTCGCCGGAATGCGAGGCGCAGGCCAGTGCCAGCTCCCGGTCACCGAAGCCGTAGCCATCGGCAGCGCCGCTCTCGACCAGCGGCAACGCCTGGATCGCCTTGACCGCCGAACGCGGGAACACCGGTTGTGCCGTGTCGCCGATCTCCCAGACAGGCTTGCCGTCGGCGTCGAAGACGGCAACAGCGCCGCGATGCGCGCTCTCGACGATAGCGCCGCGCAAAACTTCGACCAGAACCGGATTTGTCATGAATTCCCCGCTAGCGCATGATCTCGAAACTCGGAATCAATTTTCGAAAAGGATCATGCGCAAAATCAAAGCGATATAGCGCCCTTTTGCGCGCGCGAAGCGGCGCGCGCGCTGTAATGCGGGGCCGCTTTTATCTGATCCGGTCGAGAATGGAAACGTAGTTGGCGACCGCCGCGCCGCCCATGTTGAAGATGCCGCCGAGCTTTGCTCCCGGCACCTGGATGCCGCCCGCCTCGCCGACGAGTTGCATGGCGGTAAGCACATGCATCGATACGCCGGTGGCACCGATCGGGTGGCCCTTGGCCTTCAGCCCGCCGGACGGATTGACCGGCAGCCTTCCGCCTTTCGCCGTATCGCCATCCAAGGCCAGCTTGGCGCCCTCGCCCGGCTTGGCCAGGCCCATCGCCTCATACTCGATCAGCTCGGCGATGGTGAAACAGTCATGCGTCTCGACGAAGGACAGGTCGCCGAGCGTCACGCCGGCCTGCTTCAGCGCCTGGTTCCAGGCCTGCTCGCAACCTTCGAACGCGAGGATGTCGCGCTTCGACATCGGCAGGAAATCCTGCACATGCTCATTGGCGCGGAAGGCGACGGCGCGGCGCATCTTCAGCGCCGTCGCCGTGTCGGCGAGGACAAGGGCGGCGGCGCCGTCCGAAACCAGCGAGCAGTCTGTGCGCTTCAGCGGACCGGCGACGAAGGGGTTTTTTTCGCTTTCCTGCCGGCAGAACTCGTAGCCGAAATCCTTGCGCATCTGCGCGTAGGGATTGTCGACGCCGTTCTTATGGTTCTTGGCGGCGATCATCGCCAGCGCATCCGACTGGTCGCCGTAGCGCTGGAAATAGGCTTGAGCGATCTTGCCGAAGACGCCAGCGAAGCCTGCCGGCGTGTCACCATCCTCCGGCAGATACGAGGCCTTGAGCAGGTTCTTGCCGATCTCAGGACCGGGCGTCGTCGTCATCTGCTCGGCGCCGACCACCAGCACGATACGGGCGGCATTTGCGTCGATGGCGCGGATGCCTTGCC
Organism: Mesorhizobium sp. M0923; assembly: GCF_040319365.1. Taxonomy (NCBI): domain Bacteria; kingdom Pseudomonadati; phylum Pseudomonadota; class Alphaproteobacteria; order Hyphomicrobiales; family Phyllobacteriaceae; genus Mesorhizobium; species Mesorhizobium sp. M0923. The sequence continues at coordinate 84,986 of NZ_JAMYNW010000014.1, forward strand.
TGACCGCCGCCGAGCCGGTGGCGCAGGCGTTCTCGACGCGGGTCGCCGGCTTGAAGCGCAGCCGGTCGTCTGCCTGGAGGACCAGGCTCGCGGTGAAATCCTGGGCGGAAAACCCGGCGTTGAAGTGGCCGAGCACGATCTCGTCGACGTCATCTGGACCGATGCCGGCATGATCGAGCGCCTCGACCGCCACCTTGGTGATCAGGCCCTCCAGCGTCTCGCCTTCGAGCTTGCCGAAGCGCGAATGCGCCCAACCGACGATGCATGCTGTCATGGCGATCCCCATCCTGCAGGCCCGGCTGCGCGATGTCGCGGCCGCTCGGCATTGTTCAAGGATGAACCGTTCCGCCGGTTTCGTGAAGGGGCCAGAACCGCACAATCGCTTGATCTTGATATCTGGTCATAACGCCTGGCATTTGCCAGCAAATCAGGCTGAATTTTTTGTTGATTGATGCGTCAATAAAAAATAAACTTACCCAACAGGCCGGAGCAAGAATGCCGAAACTCGGAATGGAGCCGTTGCGCCGCAAGGCGCTCATCGACGCAACGATCTCGGCGATCGGCGAGCGCGGTTCGCTTGATGTCACGATGTCGGAAATCGCCGGGCGCGCCGGCGTGTCCTCGGCGCTTGCCCACCATTATTTCGGCGCCAAGGACGAATTGCTGTTGGCGACGATGCGGCACATCCTGAGCGGGCTCACCGCCGATACGCGGCGCGCGCTTCGCACGGCCGGCACGGCGCGCCAGCGCGTCTCGGCAGTGGTCGCGGTCAATTTCTCCGACGTCCAGTTCCAGCCGGAAACGATCGCCGCCTGGCTCGCCTTCTATGTCGAGGCGCAGAAATCGGCAGCACTTCGCCGGCTGCTCAAGGTCTATGCACGGCGGCTGCATTCCAATCTGCTCAGCGGGCTGACCGGCATCCTGCCGAGAAGCGAGGCCGACCGGGTTGCCGAAGCGACGGCGGCGCTGATCGACGGGCTCTATATCAGGCGCGCGCTGAAGGACGGCGTGCCCGATGCCGCGACCGCGATCGCACTGGTTGAGGACTATCTCGAAATGAAGCTTAGCGGACGGCAGAAGCAGTGACATCCAAGCGACCCAACATCCTGATCGTTATGGTCGATCAGCTCAACGGAACGCTGTTTCCAGACGGGCCGGCAGACTTCCTGCACGCGCCGCATCTGAAGGCGCTCGCCGCGCGTTCGGCGCGTTTTTGCAACAACTACACGGCCTCGCCGCTCTGCGCGCCGGGCCGCGCCGCATTCATGAGCGGCCAATTGCCGTCACGCACCGGGGTCTATGACAACGCCGCCGAATTCACCTCGTCGATCCCGACCTTTGCCCATCATCTGCGCGCCGCCGGCTATCACACCTGCCTCTCCGGCAAGATGCATTTCGTCGGGCCGGACCAGTTGCACGGCTTCGAGGAACGGCTGACTACCGACATCTATCCGGCCGATTTCGGCTGGACGCCGGACTATCGCAAGCCCGGCGAGCGGATCGACTGGTGGTATCACAATCTGGGCTCAGTGAGCGGTGCCGGAACTGCCGAAATCACCAACCAGCTGGAATATGACGACGAGGTCGCCTTCCATGCGGTGCAGAAGCTCTACGATCTTGCCCGCGTCTCCGACGACGTCGCACATCGGCCCTGGTGCTTGACGGTTTCCTTCACCCATCCGCACGATCCCTACGTCGCACGGCGGCGCTACTGGGACCTCTACGAGGATTGCCCGGCACTCGAGCCCGAGATCGGCTTCATTCCCTACGACAGGCAGGACCCGCATTCGCAGCGGCTCTACCGCGCCAGCGACTATGATAGTTTTGACATCACCGCGGAGCAGATCCGCCGCGCGCGGCGCGGCTATTTCGCCAATATCTCCTATCTCGACGACAAGCTCGGCGAGTTGCTGTCGGTGCTCGAGCGCACGCACATGCTCGACGGCACGGTCATCCTGTTCTGCTCGGACCACGGCGACATGCTCGGCGAGCGCGGCCTGTGGTTCAAGATGTGCTTCTTCGAAGGTTCGGCGCGGGTGCCGCTGATGATCGCCGGCAAGAGCATACACACCGGGCTGATCGACACGCCGGTCTCCAACCTCGACGTGACGCCGACGCTTTGCGATCTCGCCGGCATCGACATCAGCGCGATTGCGCCGTGGACCGACGGCCAGTCGCTACTGCCGCTGCTGAACGGAAGGAAACGCTCCGCGCCGGTGCTGATGGAATATGCAGCCGAAGGCTCGAACGCGCCGATGGTGGCGATGCGCGAGGGCCGCTACAAATTCATCCATTGCGAGATCGATCCGCCGCAACTGTTTGATCTTGAATCGGATCCGCTGGAATTGACCAACCTCGCCGCCGATCCGGCCAATGCGGCTTTGGTGGCGGCTTTCACCGGCAAGGTGCGGGAGCGCTGGGACGTGGCGGCGTTCGATGCCGCGGTGCGTGCCAGCCAGGCACGCCGCTGGGTGGTCTACCCGGCGCTGCGCAACGGCACCCACTACCCTTGGGAATTCCAGCCGCTGCAGAAAGCATCGGAGCGCTACATGCGCAATCACATGAACCTCGACCTGCTCGAAGAGCAGAAGCGCTTTCCGCGAGGCAAATGATGGCAGACAGTCTCGTCCCCTCGCTCGACCATCTCAGGCAGGCCTATGCTGCCACCTCCAAGGCGACGCAGATCACGCCGCTGCTGGAATCGGCGGCACTCGCCCGCGAGACCGGCGCCGCCCGCGTCTTCGTCAAGGCCGAGTCGCTGCAATGGGCCGGATCGTTCAAGGTGCGCGGCGCCTATTGGCGGCTGAAGCGGCTATCGCCCGATGAAGCCAAAAAGGGCGTCGTCGCCTATTCCTCCGGCAATTTTGCGCAAGGGCTAGCGGCGGCTGGCCAAGCGCTTGGCATTCCCGTCACCATCGTCATGCCGATCGACGCGCCGGCCGCCAAGCGCGACGCCACATCGGGCTACGGCGCGCGCGTCGTGCTGACCGACCATGGCGAGCGCGCGCGTGAGGAGGTTGCCGCTGCCAAGGCTCGCGAGATCGCCGCGAGCAACGGCCTGGCGCTGCTGCACCCGTTCGACGATCCGGAGATCGTCGCCGGCCAGGCCGGAGCCGGACTGGAGGCACTCGACCAGCTCGCCGCCAGGCAAGCGGAGGCCGATCTCTTGTTATGCTCGGTCGGCGGTGGCGGGCTGATCGGTGGCGTTTCGCTGGCCTTCCACTATCTGTCGCCCGCCACCGAGATCATTGGCGTCGAGCCCGAAGGTTTTGACGGCATGGGCTCGTCGCTGGCGCATGGCGCCATCGAAACCATGCCGATCGGGCCGAAATCGATCTGCGACGGGCTGATGTCGCGGCGGCCTGGCGACGCGCCGTTCGCAGCGGTGAAGACCGCCGGCGTTCGCGGCGTCACCGTCGACGATGCTTCGGTGCGGCGCGCTATGCGGATCGCCTTCGAGCGGCTGAAGCTGGTGCTCGAGCCTTCGGGCGCTGCTTCACTCGCGGCGTTGCTCGGCGGCAAGGTCGACGTGACCGGCAAGACCGTTCTCGTAGTGGCAACCGGCGGCAACGTCTCGCTGGCCGATTTCATTGCGCATATGAACCATGGGCGCGCATGAACCATGCTTGAAGCGGATTTCGTCATCATCGGCTCCGGCTCGGCCGGCTCGGCCATGGCCTACCGGCTGTCGGAGGACGGCAAGCATTCGGTGATCGTCATCGAATATGGCGGCAGCGATATCGGGCCGCTGATCCAGATGCCGTCGGCGCTGTCGATCCCGCTCAACATGAGCCTCTACGACTGGGGCTTTGCCAGCGAGCCGGAGCCGCATCTCGGCGGCCGCGTGCTGGCAACGCCTCGCGGCAAGGTCATCGGCGGCTCATCCTCTATCAACGGCATGGTCTATGTGCGCGGCCATGCCCGCGACTTCGACCATTGGGCCGAACAGGGCGCGGCCGGCTGGGGCTTCGCAGACGTGCTCCCGTACTTCAAGCGAATGGAGGACAGCAATGGCGGCGAGAATGGCTGGCGCGGCCATGGCGGCCCGCTGACTGTGCAGCGCGGCTCGCGGACCAATCCACTCTACGGCGCCTTTGTCGAGGCAGGCCGTCAGGCCGGTTTCGAGCTAACCGATGATTACAATGGCGCGAAGCAGGAAGGTTTTGGGCCGATGGAGCAGACCATTCGTGGCGGTCGCCGCTGGTCGGCGGCGAGCGCCTATCTCAGGCCGGCACTCAGGCGGAAAAATGTCAGCTTGGTCAAGGGGTTCGCCCGACGGGTAATCATCGAGAATCAACGCGCCACCGGAGTCGAGATCGAAGCGCGCAAGCGGATTCAGGTGATCAGAGCGCGGCGTGAGGTGATCGTTGCCGCGTCCTCGATCAACTCGCCCAAGATCCTGATGCTGTCCGGCATCGGCCCCGGCCAGCACCTCAAAGAGAACGGCATTCCGGTGATTGTCGACCGGCCCGGCGTCGGCCGCAATCTGCAGGACCACATGGAACTCTACATCCAGCAGGAATCGACAAAGCCGATCACGCTGAACTCCATCTTGAACCCGTTCTCGAAGGCATTGATCGGCGCGCAGTGGCTGTTCTTCAAGTCCGGCCTCGGCGCCACCAATCATTTCGAGGCGGCCGCCTTTGTGCGCTCGCGCGCCGGCGTCGATTATCCCGATATCCAGTATCACTTCATACCGGCAGCAGTCCGCTATGACGGCAAGGCGGCGGCGAAGGCGCATGGCTTCCAGGCGCATGTCGGGCCGATGCGGTCGAAGTCGCGCGGTTCGGTCACGCTGCGCTCGCCCGATCCCAAATCGAAGCCGGTGATCCGCTTCAACTACATGTCGCATCCGGACGACTGGACGGAGTTCCGCCACTGCATCCGGCTGACCCGTGAGATCTTCGGGCAAGCGGCCTTCGATCCTTACCGCGGCAAGGAACTGTCGCCGGGTTCGCACGTACAATCGGACGACGAGCTCGACGCCTTCATCCGCGACCACGCCGAAAGCGCCTATCACCCTTGCGGCACCTGCAAGATGGGCCGTGCCGACGATGCGATGAGCGTCGTCGATCCGGAATGCCGCGTCATCGGCGTCGAAGGGCTGCGGGTCGCCGATTCCTCGATCTTCCCGCGCGTCACCAATGGCAATCTCAACGCGCCGTCGATCATGACTGGCGAGAAGGCCGCCGACCACGTTCTCGGGCGCTCGCCGCTGGCGCCGTCCAACCAGGAACCATGGATCAATCCGCGCTGGCAGGCGTCGGACAGATAGGCCATGATCCGGCGGACGCACATTCCGCCTGCCGCGAAAGACGATTGGAGAACAGTCATGCGCGCCCAGCCAACGGCATCGCATTATGTCAACGGCCGCTATATCGACGACGAGCGCGGCGCGCCGCTGCCGGTCATCTATCCGGCGACCGGCGAGACCATTGCCATGCTGCGCTCGGCGACGCCGAACGTGCTTGAACTCGCGATCGAAGCCGCGCGTGCGGCACAGCCGGCCTGGGCACGGCTGAAGCCGGTCGAGCGCGGCCGCATACTGCGCCGTGCCGCCGACATTTTGCGCGCCCGCAATGCCGATTTGGCGCGTATCGAGACGCTCGACACCGGCAAGCCGATCCAGGAGACGCTGGTTGCGGACGCCCCTTCGGCGGCGGATTGCCTCGAATATTTCGGCGGCGCGGTCGCCGCCTTTAATGGCGAGGCCGTCGATCTCGGCGGTCCCTTTGCCTATACCAGGCGCGAGGCGCTCGGCGTCTGCGTCGGCATCGGCGCGTGGAACTACCCGATCCAGATCGCCGGCTGGAAATCCGCACCCGCCCTCGCCATGGGCAATGCGATGGTGTTCAAACCGTCGGAAAACACGCCGCTTTCAGCGCTGGCGCTCGCCGAAATCTACACCGAGGCCGGGCTGCCCGACGGGCTGTTCAATGTCGTGCAAGGTTTTGGCGATGTCGGCGCCGGCCTTGTCGGCCATGAGGTCGTCGCCAAAGTCTCGGTGACCGGCTCAGTGCCGACCGGCCGCAAGGTGCTGTCGCTCGCCGGCTCGAAGATGAAGCACGCGACGATGGAGCTCGGCGGCAAGTCGCCGCTGATCGTCTTCGAAGACGCCAACCTCGAAAACGCCATCGGCGGCGCGATGCTCGGCAATTTCTATTCGACCGGTCAGATCTGCTCCAACGGCACACGGGTCTTCGTGCAGCGCAGCATCCATGACCGTTTCGTCGAAAGGCTGACCGAGCGGACCAAGAAAATCCGCATCGGCGACCCGCTCGACCAGGACACGCAGATGGGGCCGCTGGTCTCGAAGGCGCAGCACGACAAGGTCGTCTCATACATCGAGGCCGGCAAGCAGGATGGTGCGGTGCTCGCCTGCGGCGGCAATGTGCCTTCGCTGCAGGGTTTTCAGGGCGGCTTCTTCGTCGAGCCGACGGTGTTCACCGGTGTCACCGACACGATGCGCATCGCCCGCGAGGAGATTTTCGGGCCTGTCATGAGCGTGCTGAAGTTCGACAGCGAGGACGAGGTGATCGAGCGCGCCAACGACACCGAATTCGGCCTCGCTGCAGGCGTGTTCACGCGCGACCTGGCGCGCGCCCACCGTGTCATCGCCGAATTGCAGGCCGGCACCTGCTGGATCAACGCCTACAATCTGACGCCGGTCGAAATCCCGTTCGGCGGCTTCAAGCAGTCCGGCATCGGCCGCGAGAATTCGCTCGCGGCATTGGCACTCTATTCGCAGCTAAAGTCGGTCTACGTCGAGACCGGTGATGTCGCCAGCCCGTACTGATCCTTGCGGGCCGTACCGTCCAGATACTGCGTCAGCGCACAGACCAGATGGTAGAAGATGCTGGCCGGCACCTCGCTTGCCAGCGAGCGGCCACGCTCGTCGATGCGGTCGATCCACAGGCCGAGCGGTGCCGGATTGATGTGCCAGCGGAACAGCCGGCCGACACGCGCCTCGATTTCCGGCTTCAGGTCGGGACCGCCCGAGCCGTCCAGCGCGATCGCTGCCTTGATTGCTTCGGCCTGCGGCCAACTGCGCGAGACGCGGTCGAGCGGCAGCCCTTGCCGCGAGACGGCGCCGTAGGCGAGGCCTGTGGCGCGGTTCAGGCCATTGGCAATCGCCGACGCGTAGAGTTTCCTGGCGAGGCCGGTCAAGCCGCTTTGGCCGCTGCGGCCCGCGAAGTCGACCAGCAGCGAGGCCCATTCGAAATGATGGCCCGGTTCGGTCCACGTGCCTTTCTCGCCAGGGGCTGGCCGCCATTCATTGTCGAAATACTCACCCAGCGTCCAGCTTTCCGGGTCGAAGAAATGGCTGCGGAACAGATCGACGATGCGCGCGGCGCGGCGAAGATAGGCGCGCTCGCCGGTCGCCTGATGCCAGGCCAAAAACGCCTCGAGCAGATGCATGTGCGGGTTGGAGCGGCGTTCGCCCTCGCCGCTCGAGGTCTCGCGGAAGCCGGTCAGGCGTTCGTCCTCGAGATGCGCGTCGATGAACGCAAAGGTCTCCTCGCCAAGCCGCAATGCATCCGGATTGCCGCACATATGGGCATGCGCCAGCGCCAGAAGCACGCAGGAATGGTCATAGGCATCCTCGGCGGCATCGGCGACGGTGCCGTCGACGTTGAGCGTGCGCACCCAGCCGCCATTATCGGTGCGGCCGTTCCTGGCCATGAATTCGAGGCCGTGGCTAATCAGCCGATCGGCCGGGCCGTTCCAGCCGCGCGCCTTGGCGACGGCGAAGGCATAGATCTGCCTGGCCTGCGTGCGCATGCGCTTGGGTTTCATCAGCGGGGTGGCGTCGAAACCGAGCGCCTCATGGAACCCGCCATGGCGCTCATCGACGCCGATCGTCGACCACAGCGGCACCGTCTCCTCGAACAGCCAATGGTGCACGCGGCGTTGCCAGGCGCCGCTTTCGATGACGCGATCGTCGGCGGGCGTGAACCTGGTCTCCAGGCGGCCGCTCTTTTCGAGCTGCTCGACGATCTTCTTGACGTTCTGGCTGTGGCTGACCGGCGCGACGAAAGTGGCGTCGGCGGTCGAGACGATGGCGACGTCCTTCAGGCCAATGGCCGACAGCAGGCGGCCGTCGCTGCGGATATAGGAGTTCTCGCAATCGATGGCGACGACGTCGCCGACAATGACGTTGCCCTGCTTGTCGGACGGCCCGACATCGAGCAGCGATTGCCAGGAACCGAGATCGTTCCAGCGAAAGCCGGCCGGCACCATGGCGATGCCGCTGGCGCGCTCCATGATCGCATAGTCGATCGATGTCGAAGGGATGGCGGCATAGAGCTCCAGAGGCATGTAGAGGCCGGAAAGATCCGATGTCGCAGCCTGGTAGGCAGCCTCTGTGGCGCTCCAGATGTCTGGCTGGAAAGCCATGAACGCGTCGCGCATGGCACTGGCGCGAAACAGGAAGATGCCGGTGTTCCAGTAGAAATTGCCGGCCTCAAGATAGCTCTGCGCGGTGGCGAGATCGGGTTTTTCGACGAAACGCGAGACATCGCAGATGCCATCGCGCTCGCCGGCCACCTCGATGTAGCCATACCCGGTCTCCGGTTGGGTGGGCTTGATGCCGAACACCACCAGCCTGCCTTCGCGCGCCGCCGCCGTGCCGGCCTCGACGCTCCGCCAGAATTGCTGCGCGGTCGCGATCTCATGGTCGGACGGCACCACCAGCACCAGGCTGTCGCCGAATTCGGACAAAGTGCGCAGGCTTGCCAAAGCGACGGCCGCGGCAGTGTTGCGTCCGGTCGGCTCGAACAGCGGGCCGCCGCCGGAAAGCTCGTGGCCGGCAATGTCGGCATGAACGCGGTCGGCGTGCCTTTCCGAGGCAATCAGGAAAACCGGCGTTTCGCCTTCCGGCCGCGCAGTCAGCCGGCGTAGCGTCTTGGCCAGCATCGAGCCGTCGCCGGAGAAATCATGGAACTGCTTGGGATTGTCCTCGCGCGACAGCGGCCACAGCCGCGAGCCGATGCCGCCGCTCATCACAAAACTGACGATCCGTTCGGTCATGAAAATAAGTCCCGCTCAAAAGGTCTGATTGTAGGCGCCGACTTCCGGGCTGCGGCGCAGCACCGCGTCGACGGCTTCGAACATCTGGCGACGCCGCTCGGACGATACCGGGCTTTCGACCACCACCACAAGCTCCGGCTTGTTCGATGATGCCCGCACCAGCCCCCAAGTACCATCCTCCGCCACGACCCTGACGCCGTTGACGGTGATCAGCTCGGCGATCTTCTGGCCGGCGAAGACTGCGCCCTCGTCCTTCATCTTGCGAACATCGCCTACGACCCGCTCGACGACGCCGTATTTGAGCTCGTCGGCGCAGTGTGGCGACATGGTCGGCGTGCCGAACGTCAGCGGCAGATCGCGGTAGAGGTCGGCCATGCTGCTTTGCGGGCTGCGATCCAGCATCTGGCATATAGCAATGGCCGTGACCAGGCCATCGTCATAACCGCGGCCAATCGGCGGATTGAAGAAGAAGTGGCCCGATTTCTCAAAACCGGCGACAGCGCCGAGTTCGGCGACGCGCCGTTTGATGTAGGAATGACCGGTTTTCCAATAGTCGGTGACCGCGCCATTTTCCCGCAACACCTTGTCGGTCATGAACAATCCGGTCGACTTGACGTCGACGACGAAAGTCGAGCCGGGATAGAGGTGTGAGATGTCGCGCGCAAGCATGACGCCGACCTTGTCGGCGAAGATCTCGTTGCCTTCATTGTCGACCACGCCGCAGCGGTCGCCGTCGCCGTCGAAGCCGAGCCCAACATCGGCGCCAGTTTCCAGCACCTTGTCGCGAATGGCGTGCAGCATCTTCATGTCTTCGGGGTTGGGATTGTAATTCGGAAACGTATGATCGAGCGCGACGTCGAGCGGAATCACCTCGCAGCCGATCCTTTTCAGTGCCTCGGGAGCGAAAGCCCCGGCGGTGCCGTTGCCGCAGGCGGCCACCACCTTGAGCTTCCTCGAGATACGCTTTCCCGCTGTCAGATCGTCGAGGTAGGTTTTGCGGAAATCCGCAACGAAGTCATAGGAGCCGCCACCGACAAGGTCGAAATCGCCTGAGAGCACGATCGCCTTCAGCGCGCTCATCTCCTCCGTACCAAAAGTCAGCGGGCGCGCCGCGCCCATCTTGACGCCGGTCCAGCCATTCTCGTTATGCGAGGCGGTGACCATGGCGACGGACGGCGTGTCGAGCGCGAATTGGGCGAAATAGGCCATCGGCGACAAGGCCAGCCCGACATCCTTGACCCGCGCGCCGGCGGCCATCAGCCCGGAAACCAGCGCCAGCTTGATGGCAAGCGAATAAGAGCGGAAATCGTGACCGGTGACGATGTCGGGTCCGGCACCCAGACGGCGGATCAGCGTGCCGAGCCCCATGCCGAGCGCCTGGACGCCGATCAGATTGAGCTCCGGCGGCTCGTTCGAACCGGGATGGCCAAACCACCAGCGCGCATCATATTCGCGAAACCCGGATGGCTTGATCAACGCCGAGGTTTCGAACTCAAAAGTGTTTGGTTTGACATCGCTAACGATCTTCATCGACAAGGCTGCAACTCCAGGCGGCTGAATCAGATGCTTCGAGGCAAGTGGACGGTTACCTAGAAGCCCCTTTAAGCCGTGTTTGTGCGACAGGAAACTGAAACCTGTATGACGTAGCGGCTAAAGCGAAAGAAATGCGACGGAAGCGCTGCCATTGGCGCTTGCAGTAACCAAATGCGGCGGCTATAAGCCCGCGGTCTGGTCACGGAGTGTAGCGCAGCCTGGTAGCGCACATCGTTCGGGACGATGGGGTCGCAGGTTCAAATCCTGCCACTCCGACCAGAAAAAACAGCGGCTTAGCTGTTCTTGTTCCCGAAACAACCACCTTCCGCCGCAGTTCTGACCAATCGCGCTATGCGCTCAGGCGAAATCGCGTCACATCGATGGCCGCGGCCATCAGTGTCTGCGTATAGGTTGCCTGCGGATTGCTGAAGATCGCCTCGGACGGCCCCTCCTCGACGATCTTGCCCTGCTTCATGACGATGATGTAGTCGGCCATGGCGCGCACGACCGCGAGATCGTGGCTGATGAACAGATAGGACAGTTCGTGGTCGGCCTGCAGCTTGCGCAGCAATTCGACGATCTGCTTCTGCACGGAGCGGTCCAGCGCCGAGGTCGGCTCGTCCAGCACCACCACTTTCGGCTTCAGTATCATGGCGCGCGCAATGGCGATGCGCTGCCGCTGACCACCGGAGAATTCGTGCGGATAGCGGTTGCGCGTGTTCGGGTCGAGCCCGACTTCGAGCAAGGCATCGACGGCGCGGAGATCGCGCTGCCTGCCCGACAGATTGGGCTCGTGGACCAGGAGCCCTTCGGTGATGATCTGGCCGACGGTCATGCGCGGCGACAGCGAGCCGAACGGGTCCTGGAAGACCAGCTGCAATTCGCGCCGCAGCGGCCGCATCGCCTGGCGGTCGGCGTGGGAGATGTCGCGGTCGCCAAGCCGGATGATGCCGTCGCTGGGCAGGAGCCGCAGCAAGGCGCGGCCGAGCGTCGACTTTCCCGAACCGGATTCGCCGACGATGCCGATGGTCTGGTTGCGCTTCAGCCGGATCGAAATGCTATCGACAGCGCGCAATATCAGCGGTTCTCCACCAAGAAAGCCGCCGCCGATCTTGAAGGTCACTTCGACGTTCCTGCCTTCGAGCAGGACGGGGGCATTCGGAGGCGGCGGGGCCTTGGTGCCGGTCGGCTCGGCGGCAAGCAACATCTTGGTGTAGGCGTGCTGCGGGTTGACGAAGATTGCTTCCGCCTCGCCCTCCTCGACGACCTCGCCATAGCGCATCACATAGACCCGGTCGGCAAAGCGCCTGACGATTCCGAGATCGTGGGTGATGAAGACGATCGCCATGCCGAGCTTGCGCTGCAGTTCGGCGAGCAGCATGAGGATCTGCGCCTGGATGGTCACGTCGAGCGCCGTCGTCGGCTCGTCGGCGATCAATATGTCGGGGTCATTGGCCAGCGCCATGGCAATCATGACGCGCTGGCGCTGACCGCCCGACATCTCGTGCGGATAGGATTTCATCCGCCGCTCCGGATCTGGAATATGGACCAGCCGCAGCAGCTTGAGCGCCTCTTCGCGCGCCTCGGCGGCGCCAAGCCCGCGATGCTTGCGGATCGGTTCGATCAACTGGCTACCGATCGAATAGAGCGGGTCGAGCGAAGTCATCGGCTCCTGGAAGATCATGCTGATCTTGCGGCCGCGGATCTTGTTGAGCTCGGGCTTGCTCAGGGTCAAAAGATTGCGGCCGCGGTAGTCGACGCTCCCGGTGGCTTCGCCGTTCGAGGCCAGCAGGCTCATCGCCGCCATCATCGTCTGGCTCTTGCCGGAGCCGGATTCGCCGACGACGGCTACCGTCTCGCCTGATTTAACATGGATATTGATGCCCTTCACCGCCTCCACCACGCCGTCGAGCGTGCGGAAGCGGACGCGAAGATCCTTGACGCTGAGAATGGTTTCGGAAGCAGCCATCTCAACGATCCCTCGGGTCGAGCGCGTCGCGCAGCCCATCGCCGACGAAATTCAGCGCGAACAATGTCGAGACGAGAAAGAAGGCCGGGAACAAAAGCAGCCAGTTGGCCGAGCCGATATTCTGGGCGCCGACCGAAATCAGCACGCCCCAGCTGGTCATCGGCTCCTGGACGCCGAGCCCGAGGAACGACAAAAAACTCTCCAGGATGATGACCTGCGGCACCAGCAGCGTCATGTAGATCACCACCGGCCCGAGCAAATTGGGGATCACATGGCGCAGCAGAATGCCGCGCTGCCCGACGCCCATCGCCTCCGCCGCCTGGACATATTCCTGCCGGCGGATCGATAGCGCCTGTCCGCGCACGATGCGCGCCATGTCGAGCCACAGCACGGCGCCGACGGCCAGGAACATCAGCACGAAGTTCCTGCCGAAGAACACCACCAGCATGATGACGAAGAAGATGAACGGCAAAGAATAAAGCACGTCGACGATACGCATCATCACCTCGTCGACCCTGCCGCCGGCAAAGCCGGCGGTGGCGCCATAGAGCACGCCGATCACCACCGCCACAATGCCGGCAAGCAGGCCGATGGCCAGCGATATGCGCCCGGCCATCAGCGTTCGCGACAGGAGATCGCGGCCGGTATTGTCGGTGCCGAACAGGAAATATTGCTGCTTGATCGATGCACTCATCACCATTTCGAGACCGTCCGGCGATTTGCTCTCGATCTTTGTGTCATCGAAGGTATCGGAACGATCAAGGTAGCGAATGTTGCGGTCGTCGATCGGCTTGGACGATCTGACGGTAACGAACACACGGCTGCCCTCCTGCCGCCACTCCTTGATGTCGACGCGCATACGCCTGATCGCCTCGTCGAGAGCGCCTTCGATCATGTCGGCCTTTGGATAGGCGGAGAAGCTCGGCGGCGTGCGGACGTAGTCGCCATAGATGGTGGTGTATTGGTGCGGCACGAAAGAGGGTCCAAACACGCTGATGACGGCGATGAAGGCAAGATAATAGAGGCTGAACATGGCCGCGCGGTTGGCCTTGAGGCGCGCCCACGCATCCCCCCACAGGGATCGGCCGACGACCGGTGCTGCAACTGCGATATCAGTCATAGCGCACCCTCGGATCAACGACACCATAGAGGACGTCGACGATCAGGTTGAAGACAATGGTGAAGAGCGCGATGACCACCACCGTCCCCATCACCAGTGTGTAGTCGCGATTGAGTGCGGCAACGACAAAATGGCGGCCGATGCCCGGGATAGAGAAGATGGTCTCGACGATGATCGAGCCGGTGAGAAGGGCTGCGGCCGCCGGACCGGTGAAGGAGACGATCGGCAGGATGGCGCCGCGCAGCGCATGCTTGACGACGACCGACCAGTTCGACAACCCAAGCGCGCGGGCGGTGCGGATGTGATGCGAGTGCAGCGATTCGATCATCGAGCCGCGCATCAATCGAGCGACGATGGCGATCTGCGGCAGAGCGAGCGTCAGCACCGGGCCGACCTTATTGATGACGGCTCCATCGCCCCAGCCGCCGATCGGCAGCAGCTTCCAGGTCAATCCGAATACAAGCTGGATCACCGGAGCGATGACGAAGGTCGGAATGGTGCTGCCGGCGGTCGCCAACGCGATCACCGAATAGTCGGCAAGCTTGTTCTGGTTGAGCGCGGCAACAGTGCCGAGCACGCTGCCGAGAAGCAGCGCCAGAACGAGCGCCGAAGCGCCGAGTTGGATCGAGATAGGCAGGCCTTCCCTGAACAACTCGCCGACGGTGAAATCCGGCATGTTGTAGCTGGGGCCGAAATTGCCGCGCAGAAGATTGCCTAAATAATGGAGGTACTGCAGCCAGAGCGGGTCGTTGAGCCCGAACTGGGCTTCGAGATTGGCCCTGATCTCGGGGCTCAGGCCCCGCTCCTGGTTGAACGGGCCGCCCGGCGCGACGCGTATCAGGAAGAACGCTATGGTCACGATGACGAACAGCGTCGGGATGGCGGTCAGCAGCCGCCGAAATACGTAACGCAGCATCGGTGCCCCGCTTGATCCAGAGCAGCGCGCGTCCAACTGGACGATTGCGCTCTAGCCTTCAAATCTTCGCACCGACATTGTCGAAAATCGAATCCGGTTCCCGGGCCGATGCGATGGCAAACCAGCGCCGCCGCGCATCGAGTTGCGCGGCGGCCTGGCTAAGGGATCAGTCCTTGCTGATGAAGCGGGACGGATGGATGTCCATCACATTGTCGTCGAAGCCGTGCAGCTTCGAGGAAACGATGTCGTGGTAGCTGTAGTAGAGAAGCGGGATGTTACCGACATCGTCGACGAGGATGCGCTCGGCCTTGGCGAGTTCCTTCATGCGCTCTTCGGGCTTGCCGCCGGCGGCGGCGGCCTTGTCCATGGCCTCTTCGTATTTCGGGCTGACGTAGCTCGAATAGTTGTTGCCGCTGGCCTTGCGGGTGATGCCAAGGAAGGTTTCCGGATCCTTGTAGTCGGCGATCCACGCGGCACGCGCCACATCATAGTCGCCCTTCTGCTCAAGGAAGGAGTAGTGGGTCTTGGTATCGGTGTTGAGCAGCGTGACCTCGACACCAAGCGGCTTCAGCTGTTCCTGGATGGCGACAGCGGTGTTCTTGTGGTTTTCCGAGGTGTTGTAGCGGATCTGCATCTTCAACGGATGCTCGGGCGTATAGCCGAGCTTCTCCAGGATTTTCTTGGCTTCATCCTCGCGGTCGATCTGCGGCATGTCAGCGTATTTGGCCAGTGCCGGCGTGTAGCCCTCGATGCCCGGAGGCACCATCGAATAGCCGGGCAGCATCGAATTCTGCCAGACTTTTTCGGCGAGAAAGTCGCGATCGATCGCCATCGAGATGGCGTTGCGCAGTTCGACATTGTCCCACGGCGCCTTGTCGGTCTTGATCGCATAATAGTAGGTGCCGAGATATGGCCCGACACGGACCTGGTCGCCGAATTTGGACTTGAGATCGGCGAGCTGTTCCGTCGGCAGGTCACCGTAACTGTCGAATTCGCCGGCCTCGAAGCGCTTCATCGCAGACGAGCGATCCTCGGTCGGGATGTAGTTGACCACGTCTAACTTGACGCTGGCGGCGTCCCAGAATTTCGGATTCTTCACCAGCTTGAGATGGTCGTTGGGAATCCACTCCGCCGCTGTAAAGGCCCCGTTGGAGACCAGCTTGCCTGCCTTGATCCAGTCGGCGCCAAGCTTTTCGATGGACGCCTTGTTAACCGGAAAGGTCGCCTGATGGGTCAGCATCTCCAGGAAGTAAGGCGTTGGCGCCTTGAGGGTGACTTCGAGGGTATTTGCGTCAATCGCCTTGACGCCCATATCCTCCGGCTTTCCCTTCTTGGTGTTGACTTCCTCGGCACCCTTCACCGGATAGAGCATGGAAGCGTATTCGGCAGCGGTGGCCGGATCTTCCAGCCGACGGAACGAATAAACGAAGTCGTCCGCCGTCACCGGGCTGCCATCCGACCAGAGGCCGTCCTTGCGCAGCTTGAAGGTGTAGACAGTGCCGTCGTCGGACACCGTCCAGCTTTCGGCTGCGCCCGGAATGAGGTTCGTCTTCTGGTCATGCATGACGAGGCCCTGGAACAGGTCGCGTATGATATCGGCTTCGTAGACCGTCGAGGTCTTGTGCGGATCGAGCGTCTCCGCTTCGGCGGCGGCTCCGCGGTTGTAGACGGTTTCGGCGAAAGCCGGCGTGTAGAACGTACCGGCGGCCAAGACCATGGTCGTGGCGAGTACCGTCGCCTTCAGCACATGTTTCAGCATGGAGTTCTCCCTAATGACGTCGCCCTTCAGCTACGTCTCTAAGTGTTGACGCCCCGAAACCGATTGGCTGGTTCCTTTCGAGCGCGCAGCCGGTTCCCTTTCCGGCAGCTGGTGGCCAAACAGTAACGTGGAGATTTTTTATTTCAACAGACTCTCGGGGTCACCCAAAGTAAGGGGGCCGGGGCAGCCGCTTTGCGAACCGCCAATCAATGATCGAAAGCATGAGTTTGGCTGGGTTTCCTGGCCAGAACGCCGATAATCTGGCTGATCATTTCAGTTTACCGGAATGTATTAATTGGTTCTTAGGCAACCAAGGGTTACAAATCCCGATGGGTTCGGCACATCGACCTTTATGGTCCAACGGGCAAGGGCAATGAACAAGATAGACAGTAATACTGTCACATTAAAGCGTAAAATATTGCGCCCAATAAGGGCAAATCTACGCAAAATTGGAGAAGAATCCGGAACTTCCGCGGTCGAATTCGCCCTGCTTTCCCCGATCTTTATCCTGCTCGTACTCGGAATGGTTGCATATGGTATCTATTTTGGTGCAAGCAACTCGTTGCAGCAAATCGCCGCCGATGCCGCCCGTACTGCAATTGCCGGATTGAACCAAACCGAGCGCCAGGCGCTGGTGGCGGGTTTCGTCAAAAACAATGCCAGTGGATACCCGTTCGTCGATTCCGGCAAGCTGACCTATCAGGCGACGGACAGCACGGCCGACGGAAATCAGTTCGTCGTGTCGATCCAGTACGATGCCAGCAACCTGCCGATCTGGAACCTGTTGCCCAGCCTTGCGATGCCGCAAACCACGATCTCGCGCAGGTCTACCATCAGGATTGGAGGCATTTGAAATGTCGCAGTTCTTGCTGAGGGGCATCGGGCGGATCGCTCGCTCCATCGTTGGCGACAAGAAGGCGAACTTTGCCGTCATGACTGCGCTGATAGCGCCATTCGCGCTGGGGCTGGCGGCCTTCGCTGTCGACGAAGGTTCGATCTACACGGAGCGCAGGGAAGCCCAGGCGATGACCGATCTGGCGGCGATCACCGCGGCGTCGAACATCAACAATATGGAAGCCGCGGCGGTAACCACGCTCAGTGACAAC
The DNA here is from genome assembly GCF_040319365.1 of Mesorhizobium sp. M0923. Taxonomy (NCBI): domain Bacteria; kingdom Pseudomonadati; phylum Pseudomonadota; class Alphaproteobacteria; order Hyphomicrobiales; family Phyllobacteriaceae; genus Mesorhizobium; species Mesorhizobium sp. M0923. The sequence goes on from NZ_JAMYNW010000014.1 coordinate 102,419, forward strand.
CGAATGCCCGGCATCATTGTTCAAAAGCCGGGTGAGACAATCGTTCCCACGGTTGGGAAAACCGTCGTGTCCGTCACCGGCGGCCGATACTCAGCGGCGTCCTCGGTCGGGGTCGACAAGCGCTTCGAAGCCGGTAAAACGCCTTACAACGCCGTTCGCGTCACTCTACACAAAATCCCCGCCCGGTATTTCGCCAGTTCGCTCATCCCTACTCCGGTTGTCGGCACCGAAGCCATTGCCAGCATGACGCCGCAAGCGATGTTCTCGGTCGGATCCAGGCTTCTCAGCGTCAACGGCGGCATCCTCAACGCGCTTCTCAGTAAGCTGCTGGGCGGAAACATCTCGCTCAGCGTCATGGACTACAACGCGCTGATTTCGGCCGACGTCAACGTGCTTTCGTTCGTCGATGCCCTTGCGGTGCAGTTGCAACTGACCGGCGTCAGCTATTCCGAAGTGCTGGCCTCGAAAGCGACGGTAGGCCAGATCGCGACCGCCATGGCCAATGCTTCGGGGACGGGCAGCGCCAGCAAACTTGTCCTACAGACAATCGCGTCGAGGGCTACCAACACGGCCAAGATACCGCTCAATCATCTTGTCGACCTTGGTTCGATCGGCAAGCTCGGCCTCGGACAAAAGTCTCCAGGCTTTTCCGTCGACGCAAGCGCGATGGGCATGCTGGGTGCCGCCGCCTCGCTGGCCAATGGCTCAAACCAGGTCCAGGTCGATCTCGGCGCCACTATTCCGGGACTTACCTCCACCACGCTCGCCGTCGCCATCGGTGAACCGATGCAATATTCACCCTGGCTGGCCGTCGGGGAAAAAGGCACCGTGGTGCGCACTGCGCAGACACGAATCAAGCTGGTCACCACAGTCGGCATCGGCAATTCCAATCTCGGCGGCGGCATCAGTCTGCTGTCCGTCAACCTGCCTCTGCATGTCGAAGTCGCCTATGCGGAAGCCAAACTAACCGACATCAGCTGCCCGACGGGCCGGCCGGATAGCATCAAGGTCTCGATCGCCGCGCAGCCTGGCGTGGCCTCGCTGCACCTTGCCGCCAGCGACGCCGACAACAACCCATCGGCCTTCGCCGATTTCAGCAATCCGCAATCGTTCTCCGATGCCACGATTGCACAGGTAAGCGTGAAGCTCCTGCTGCTCACCCTCAATCTGCTCGATGTGAAGGGTTCTTCAGCACTTGCGATCACCAACAACGATCCGACCACATTGACGTTCGACAGCACCGATATCGCCAACAAGACGATAAAGACGGTTTCGACGAAGAACCTGACGCAATCGCTCACCACGTCACTGGTCAGCGGGCTGTCGCTCTCGGTCAATGCGCTGGGCCTCGGGCTGGACGTGACGGCTCTGCTCGGAACGGTGAAGCCGGCGGTGGTAACGGTTCTGAACGGCGTGACGGCGCCTGTCGACGCACTGGTTTATAACGTTCTTGCAGCGCTTGGCGTGCATGTCGGCGAGGCCGATGTCCGGGTTGTCGGCGCGACTTGCGGGCGCTCCGTACTCGTTCAATGAGATCAAATAGAGATCAGCCGATCCGGCCGAGAAAGCAGCCGAGCGGCGGCAGGGATAGAGCTCCTTCCTGCAAGACGCCGGTAGTACTGCCAAGATCTATCGGCTCTATCACATCCAGATCCGGCGGCGATTGCCAGCCGGCCGGCTCATCGGCAAAATTGAAGACGCAGAGCAGCTTTTCGTCACCGCCTTCGCGAATGAAGGCAAGGACGTCGCCCTCAGCATCGAGAAACCGGATCGAGCCTCGAACCAGCGCCGGATGCTGCTTGCGCAAGGCCAGCATCGCCCGGTAGCTCGCCAGGACGGAGGTTTGCTCGCCGTCCTGGACATCGACCGCGCGGGCGCGATGGTTTGCCGGGACCGGAAGCCACGGCTTGCCGGTTGAAAAGCCGGCATTATCGGCGCCAGCCTCCCAGACCATCGGCGTGCGGCACCCATCCCGCCCCTTGATCTCCGGCCAGAAGCGGATGCCGAAAGGATCGCGCAAATCCTCGAACGCCAGCTCGGCCTCCTCCAGCCCGAGCTCCTCGCCCTGATAGAGGCAGATCGACCCGCGCAGGCAAGAAAGCAGCACGATTGAGAATTTCGCCACCCTGTCCGGATCGCCGCCCGGCCTTGTCCAGCGGCTGACATGGCGCACGACATCGTGGTTGGAGAATGCCCAGCAAACCCAGCCGTCGAACACCGTACTCTCGAAGGCCTCGACACAACCGCGCACATGCGCCGCGGAGAATTGCGGGCCAAGCAGGTCGAACGTGTAGGACATTTGGAGCTTGTCGCCGCCGCCCGTGTAGGCGGCAAGCGTCTGCAACGAACGGCTTTCGTCACCAATCTCGCCGACCGCGGCGCGGCCTTCGTACTCGTCAAGCAACGCCCGGAAGCGCCTGAGAAAAGCAAGGTTTTCCGGCTGCGTCTTGTCGAACAGATGCTCCTGGTAAAAATAGGGGCTGGTTGCCGTATTGGTGCCGGCGACGCTTTCCGCCAAAGGCGGGTTGCTGCGGAGCCAGCGGTCGTGGACGTAATAGTTGACCGTATCCAGCCGGAAACCGTCGACGCCACGCTCGAGCCAGAACCGCACCGTTTCCAGCAAGGCGTCCTGCACCTGCGGATTGTGGAAATTCAGGTCCGGCTGCGAGGCGAGGAAATTATGCAGGTAATATTGCCTGCGCGTTGCGTCCCATTCCCAGGCGGGGCCGCCGAAAAGCGACAGCCAGTTGTTGGGCGCGGTGCCGTCGGGCTTCGCATCGGCCCAGACGTACCAGTCGGCCTTGGCGTTATCGCGGCTCGTTCGGCTTTCGACGAACCATTCGTGCCGATCCGACGAATGTGACAAGACCTGGTCGATGATCACTTTCAGGCCGAGCCGGTGCGCCTCTGCAATCAGCGCGTCGAAATCCTCTGATGTGCCGAACATCGGATCGACGGCGCAGTAATCCGATACGTCGTAGCCCATGTCGGCCATTGGCGACTTGAAGAAAGGCGACAGCCAAACGGCGTCGACACCGAGCGATGCGACATGGGCAAGCCTCGAGGTGATGCCGAGGAGATCGCCGCTACCGTCGCCTGTCGTGTCCTGGAAGGAGCGCGGGTAGATCTGGTAGATGACGCAGCCGCGCCACCATTCGGCATTGTCACCCATCATGGCTCTCCCCTGCGCCCGCCTGCGCGGCCCTGCTTTCGATCATGAATATGACCGTTCGCCCCAAAACCGGCCGTGAGATATCGCCACTATCCGTTTCGATGGCTGGGCACCAATGAAAACCCGCCCGTTCCGGCAGCGTGAACATGCAGGCCCGACGGTCACCATTGATGATCACGGCAAGGCGACCGTCCTCATCGCCGAGAACCATGACCAGCCGATGCCGCCTAGGATCGTGCCAGGCTGCTTCGTCGAGCGGCACGCCGGTTTCGCTCAGCCAGACGACGTCAGCTATTTCCGAGCCGGCCGCAGGCTCGCCGGTGAGAAAGCTTGCGTCCAAAAGCGCCGGCGCGGCACGACGCATCTTGGCGAGCAGAGCCGTGTACCGCTCCAGCGCCCGGTCGCGCCCGGCCCAGTCGAGCCAGGTGATGTCATTGTCCTGCGCGTAGGCGTTGTTGTTGCCGCGCTGCGTGCGGCCGAATTCGTCGCCGGCCGTCAGCATGATCGTGCCGCGCGAGGCAAAGAGCGTCGCCAGCAGTGCGCGTTGGTCATCGAAACGGGCCGTAACGATTGACTGGTCGTCGGTCTGGCCCTCGACGCCATTGTTCCAGGACAGGTTGTCGTCGTGGCCGTCGCGGTTTTGTTCGCCATTGGCCTCGTTGTGCTTGTGTTCATAGGCAACGATGTCGGCCAGTGTCATCCCGTCATGTGCGGCGATGAAATTGATGCTGCGGACCGTTGCCTGGCCTGGTTTGGCAAAGACATCGGACGACCCCGCAAGCCGCGTCGCCAGCGTACCGATCATGCCGCCGTCGCCGCGCCAGAAGCGGCGGATATCATCACGGTATTTGTCGTTCCATTCGAGGAAGGGCGGCGGAAGATTGCCGAGCTGATAGCCATCCGGTCCGATGTCCCAGGGCTCAGCGACCAGCACACGGTCGGCAAGAACTGGGTCGTTGCGAATGGCGTTCAGCAGCGGCGCATCGGCGTCGAAAACGCCGTCGACGCGGCCAAGGATCGGCGCCAGGTCAAAGCGGAACCCGTCGACACCGGCGTGCTGGACAAAGTGGCGAAGCGTGTCGAGGACCATTTCCCGGACGACCGGATGATCGCAGGCAACCATATTGCCGGTTCCGGTGTCATTGACCAGAGCGCCGTCGGCCTCGTGCCGGTAGTAGGCGCGGTTGTCGAGCCCGCGCAGCGACAATGTCGGGCCGAGCCGGTCGCTTTCGCCGGTGTGGTTGAACACCAGGTCGAGAATGGTACCGATGCCAGCCTCGCGCAGCGCGGCGACCGTTTCGCGCAGCTCAGCCAGACCGCCGGGCGCCAGTCGCGGATCCAGCGCCATGAAGGTCACGGGATTGTAGCCCCAGGCGTTGCCCAGCCCGAGCGGCGGCAAATGCCGTTCGTCGATCGATGCAGTCACCGGCATCAACTCCACGGCTGCAACGCCGAGTTTTTGCAGATGCTCGACAACAAGAGGATGAGCGAGGGCTGCAATGGTGCCGCGTTGCTTCTCGGGAATGTCGGGATGCAGCTTTGTGAAGGCGCGCACCTGCACCTCGTAGATGAGGCCGCCGGGCCTAAACAGAGGCGGCAAGGCGGGCAAGGGTTCCGGCAAGGCGCCGGCAATGGCCTTCGGCATCAGCGACGCCGTGTCGCCCCCCTCGCCCTGGCGTGCGGCGAGCCGGCCGTCATAGGCATAGGGTCTGTCGATCTCGACGGCATAGGGATCGGCCAGCAGCTTGTCGGGATCGAACCAGAGCCCCTGTTCCGGCGCGTAGTCGCCATCGGCGCGGAACCCGTATCGGGTGCCGGCGGCGAGACCGGCAACAAAAAGCGTATGCACGCCGTCGCCCTCGGGCTGCAGTTCAAGCCGGTCGATCTCGCGCCTTCCTCGCTCGTCGAAAATCGAGACCCAGATGCGCCGAGCCGACGAGGACCATACGGCGAAGCGAATGCCTTCTTTGGTGATGGTTGCGCCGAGTTGGCTCACGCGCGCTCACAGCAGCAGGTCGTAGACAGTTTGAGGCGTTGCCAGGTTAGCTCCCCCTTCTCCCCTTGTGGGAGAAGGTGTCGCCGAAGGCGACGGATGAGGGGTGCTCCAGCTTGGCGCGGACGGCATTCCTTCCAACACCCCTCATCCGTCTCGGCGCTTCGCGCCGATCCACCGCCCGGGGGCGAGCCACGGGTCTCGCCCCGTCCTTCGGACCCCACAAGGGGAGAAGGAAAGGCGCGCCGCTCCAAGCTCACGTAATCACGCTCGGCTTGGCGCGGCCGGTATGGCTGCGAATCCCGGCAATGTCGTCGGCCGCCGCAATCAGATCGGCAAGCGCCTCCTGGGTGTCGAGATCGTGGCGGCTCTTGTCTGGCTCGTAGCGCTCGAAATAAAGGCGCAGCGTCGCGCCCGAGGTGCCGGTGCCGGACAGGCGGAAGACGACGCGCGAGCCGCCTTCGAACAATACTCTTATGCCCTGGTTCTTGCTGACCGAGCCGTCGACCGGATCGTGATAGGCGAAATCGTCGGCGCTGGCGATTGTCATGCCGCGCACGCTGGTGCCCGGCAGCGAGCCAAGTTTGCCGCGCAGTTCGTCGACAAGCGCATTGGCGCGATCGGTCTCGACCTCCTCGTAATCGTGGCGCGAATAGTAGTTGCGCCCATAGGCCGCCCAATGCTCGGTGACGATCTGCCTGGCGCTTTCGCCGCGCGCGGCAAGGATGTTGAGCCACAAAAGCACGGCCCACAGGCCGTCCTTTTCGCGGACATGATTGGAGCCGGTCCCCGCACTCTCCTCGCCGCAGATCGTCGCCATGCCGGCATCGAGCAGATTGCCGAAAAACTTCCAGCCGGTTGGCGTTTCATAGATGCCGATGCCGAGCTTTTCGGCGACCCGGTCGGCAGCACCGCTGGTCGGCATCGAACGGGCGATGCCTTTCAGCCCGGCCTTGTAACCCGGAGCCAGATGGGCATTGGCGGCGAGCATCGCCACCGAATCCGACGGGGTGATGAAAATGCCCTTGCCGATGATCAGGTTGCGGTCGCCGTCGCCGTCGGAGGCCGCGCCAAAGTCGGGCGCATCCGGCCCCATCATCTCGTCGTAGAGGTGTTTTGCATGCACCAGATTGGGATCGGGATGGTGGCCGCCGAAATCCGGCAGCGGGATAAAATTACGAGCGGTGCCGTTCGGCGCCCCTAGCCGGTTTTCGAGGATCTCCTTGGCATAGGGGCCGGTCACCGCATGCATGGCGTCGAAGCGCATGCGGAAGCCTGATTTGAACAACGCCCGCAAGGCATTGAAATCGAACAGGCTTTCCATCAGTTCGGCATAGTCGGCGACCGGATCGATGATCTCGACGGTCATGTCTCCTGCCTCGACCGTGCCGATCGTGTCGATGTCGACCGGTCGGATATCGGCGATCTTGAAGCTCGAAATCACCTTGGTTTTTTCGAAGATCGCGTCGGTCAGCTTTTCCGGCGCCGGGCCGCCATTGCCGGCATTGTACTTGATGCCGAAATCCTCATGCGGGCCACCCGGATTGTGGCTGGCGGACAGGATGATGCCGCCGAAGGTCTTGTATTTGCGGATGACATGCGAAGCGGCCGGCGTGGATAAGATACCGCCCTGCCCGACCATCACCTTGCCGAAGCCGTTTGCCGCGGCCATGGCGATGGCCTTCTGGATGACCTCGCGGTTATAAAAGCGGCCGTCGCCGCCGATCACCAGGGTCTTGCCTTCGAACCCGTCCAGCGCGTCGAAGATCGACTGGATGAAGTTCTCGGCATAGTGCTCCTGCTGGAACACCGGGACCTTTTTACGCAGCCCGGAGGTGCCGGGCTTCTGGTCGGGATAGGGTTTGGTGGCGACAGTGCGGATCATCAGTCAGGCAGCCCTTTTCGAAAGCAACAAGCGATAGAGTTGGACATATTTTTCGGCGCTTTTGTCCCACGACACGTCGGCCTTCATGCCTTGCCGCTGCATCGACGCCCACACCGCGGGATTGGCATGCGCTTCGACAAGGCGGCGGATGGCGTGCAGCAGGGCGCCAGCAATGGGGGGCGCAAACTGGAAGCCGGTCGCCACGCCGGCAGAGATGGCGGCTTCGTTGGCATCGATAACCGTGTCGGCAAGGCCGCCGGTACGCGCGACGACCGGCACGCAGCCATAGCGCAGGCCGTAAAGCTGCGTCAGCCCGCAAGGTTCGAAGCGCGACGGGATAATGATGGCGTCGCAGCCGCCCTGCATGGTGTGGGAGAGCCCCTCGTCATAGCCGACGACGACGCCAATGCGACCACGATGGCGGGCTGCGGCGGCAAGCAACGCGCCTTCGAGCCCGGCGTCGCCAGACCCAAGGATTGCCAGCCGTGCACCTGCCGCGACGATACCGTCGACGGCGGCCGCCAATATGTCCATGCCCTTTTGCCAGGTCAGCCGGCTGACAACGCAGACGATCGGGCTGTCATCGCGATCGAGGCTGAAACGGTCCTCGACCGCGGCCTTGTTGGGCATTCGCGCCTTAAGCGTCTTTGCCGTGTAGTTGGAGACCAGATGCGTGTCGGTTTCCGGGTTCCAGATCTCGGTATCGATGCCGTTGACGATGCCATGGAGATCGACGGAGCGCATGTTGATCAGGCCGTCGAGGCCCATGCCGAATTCGGGCAAGCGGATTTCCTGCGCATAGGTCGGGCTGACCGTGGTGATCGCCCAGGCGGCCTGCAGGCCGGCCTTGAGGAAGCCGACGCCGCCATAATATTCGACGCCGTCGAGCGCCATCGCCGCCGCCGGCAGGCCAAGCTCGCCAAAGATGCCGGCGCCGAACTGGCCCTGGAAGGCGAGGTTATGGACGGTGATCATCGACGGCGTGCCGACCGCCTTGCCGTAGCGCATATAGGCGAGTGTCATTGCCGACTGCCAGTCATGGGCATGGACGATATCGGGCAGGTAGCCGGAGATGGCGCCGGCAGCAATATCACCGCCGACCTGGCTCAAGGCCGCGAACCGCCGCCAATTGTCCGGCCAGTCGGCGCCGGCCGCGTTGCCGTACGGGCCGCCGGGACGGTCGAAAAGATGCGGCGCGTCGAGCACAAACAGGTCGAGCCCGGCGATCTGGACGGCATGCACCGAAGCCTTCCCACCCTGCAGCAATGGATATTGCTGAACCGCCTTCTTTTTCCTGAAGGCGCCCATCACCTGAGGATAGCCGGGGACGAGCGTGCGCATGTTGACGCCGTTGCCGGCCAATGCCACGGGCAAGGCGCCAGTCACGTCGGCGAGCCCTCCGGTTTTGACCAGCGGAAAGATCTCGGGCGCCACCGACAGAACCTGCATGCACTACGATCCCAGCCTGTTGACCATGTCCTGCGTGACCAGGCAGATGCCTTTTTCCGAAACGCGGAAACGCTTGGCGTCGAGGACAGGATCCTCGCCGACCACCAGCCCCTCCGGGATCCTGACGCCGTGATCGATGACCACGCGCTTCAGCCTGGCGTTGCGGCCGACATGGACGTCGGGCAGCATGACGACCTCCTCCAGCGTCGAATAGGAATTGATGCGCGCGCCGGTGAAGATCAGGCTTCGCTTCAGCGAAGCGCCCGAAACGATGCAATCGCCCGACACGAGAGACGACACGGCCGACCCGCGGCGGCCATCTTCGTCATGCACGAACTTTGCCGGCGGCTTCAACTCGGCGTAGGTCCAGATCGGCCAGTCGCGGTCGTAGAGGTCGAGTTCCGGCGTGATGTCGGTCAGGTCGATATTGGCTTCCCAATAGGCGTCGACCGTGCCGACGTCGCGCCAATAGGCTTCGTTCTCGGCGGTCGAGCGCACGCATGATTTGGCGAAGCGATGCGCGATCGCCTTTCCGTGTTCGACGATGTAGGGGATGATGTCCTTGCCGAAGTCGCGGCTGGAGCCGGGCTCCGCCGCATCGCGACGCAATTGCTCCATCAGGAACTTGGTCTTGAACACATAGATGCCCATCGAGGCCAGCGCAAAATCCGGCTTGTCGGGAATGCCCGGCGGATCGGCGGGCTTTTCGATGAAGGAGATGATGGTGTCCTTGGTGTCGACATGCATGACGCCGAAGCCGGTGGCTTCCATGCGCGGCACTTCGAGGCAGCCGACGGTGACATCGGCGCCGGCCTCTACATGCTGGCGCAGCATCAATTCGTAATCCATCTTGTAGACGTGGTCGCCGGCCAGGATGACCATGTATTCCGGCCCATAGGCCTCGATGATGTCGATGTTCTGGTACACGGCGTCGGCGGTGCCCTCATACCACTGTGTTTCCGACACACGCTGGCTGGCCGGCAAGATGTCGAAACTCTCGTTGCGCTCGGGCCGCAGGAAGTTCCAGCCGCGCTGCAGGTGGCGGATCAGCGAATGCGCCTTGTACTGGGTGGCGACGCCGAGGCGGCGGATACCGGAATTGAGCGCATTGGACAGCGCGAAATCGATGATGCGGGTCTTGCCGCCGAAATAGACCGCCGGCTTGGCGCGGCGGTCGGTCAGTTCCTTGAGCCGGCTGCCACGGCCGCCGGCCAGCACATAAGCCATGGCGTCGCGTGCCAGCGGCTGTGTTCGTTTTGTTTCAGCCATTCCTATCCTCCCAGGTTAGATGCTCCAGACATAGCTCAGTCCGGGACGAATTCGAGCATGATCGTCGACAGCGGCGGCAAAAGCATCGTCGCCGAAATGCCTCCTCCTTCCGCCCGAGCCTCGACGAGGCCGCTGTTGCCCTTGCCGGAACCGCCATAGTCCGTGGCGTCGGTGTTGATGATCTCGCGCCATTTTCCGGTCTGCGGCAACGGCACGCGGTAATTGTCGCGCGGCACCGGCGTGAAGTTGGAAATGACGGCGACCGGGTTGCCGCCCGGCGCGCTGCGCAGCCAAGCGAACACCGAATTCGCGCTGTCATCGACGATCAGCCAGGAAAAGCCCTCCGGCTCGCAGTCGCGGGCATGCAGCGCCGGGCGCGAGCGGTAGAGATAGTTGAGATCGCGCACCGTCTGCCAGACACCACGGTGGAGCCGGAAATCGAGCAGGTTCCAGTCGAGCGCGCGCGCCTCGCTCCACTCGCGGCGTTGCGCGAACTCCTGGCCCATGAACAACAGCTTCTTGCCGGGATAGCCCCACATGAAGGCGTAATAGGCGCGCAGCGTCGCGAATTTCTGCCAGTCGTCGCCGGCCATCTTGTTAAGCAGCGTTCCCTTGCCGTGCACCACCTCGTCATGGGACAGCGGCAGCACGAAGTTCTCGCTGAAGGCGTAGACCAGGCCGAAGGTGATGTCGTTGTGGTGATGCTTGCGGAAGATCGGCTCCTTGGAGAAATACTCCAGAGTGTCGTGCATGAAGCCCATGTTCCACTTGAAACCGAAGCCCAGTCCGCCCTCGTGCACCGGCTGCGAGACTTTCGGCCACGAGGTCGATTCCTCGGCGATGGTCATCACACCCGGATGGTGGCCGTAGACCTCCTTGTTCATCCGTTGCAGGAAGCTGACCGCTTCCAGGTTCTCGCGCCCGCCCCTCTCGTTGGGAATCCATTCACCAGCCTTGCGCGAATAATCGAGATAAAGCATCGAGGCGACCGCATCGACGCGCAGACCGTCGACGTGATATTTCTCTGCCCAGAACAGCGCATTGTTGACAAGAAACGAGACCACCTCGCGACGACCAAAATTGTAGATCGCGGTGTTCCAGTCGGGATGGAAGCCCTTGCGCGGATCGGCATGTTCGTAGAGTGCGGTGCCGTCGAACTTTGCCAGACCGTGTTCGTCAACCGGGAAATGCGCCGGCACCCAGTCGAGGATGACGCCGATGCCGGCGCGGTGGGCACCGTCGACGAAGCGGGCAAAACCGTCCGGATCGCCAAAGCGGGCGCTCGGCGCATAGAGACCGGTCGTCTGGTAGCCCCAGGACGGGTCATAGGGGTGTTCGGAGATCGGCATGAATTCGATATGGGTGAAACCCGTCTCGACCACATAGGGGATCAGCCGGTCGGCGAGCTCGTCCCATGACAGGAAGCTGCCGTCGTCGTGAAGCCGCCATGAGCCGGCATGGACCTCGTAGATCGATACGGCTTCGCGCCTGTGGTCGGCATTGCGCCAGTAGTTCCGGTGCGCCTCGTCGCCCCATTCATGCACCGGCGGCAGCGCCGTCACCGAGGCGGTAGCCGGGCGCAGTTCGGATTTGAAGGCGAACGGATCTGCCTTGAGCGGCAATCTCACGCCATCCGGCCCGATGATCTCGTATTTATAAGGGCGGCCGGCGCCGATGTCGGGAATGAACAGCTCCCAGATACCGGTATCGCGGCGGTCGCGCATGGTGTGCCTGCGGCCGTCCCACTCGTTGAAGTCGCCGACCACCGAGACACGCCTTGCATTGGGCGCCCACACCGCAAAATGTACGCCCGATGCACCCTCATGGTCGATGAGATGAGCGCCGAGCTTGTCGAACAGCCTGAGATGCGATCCTTCGGCGATGTAATAATCGTCCAGCGGGCCGAGCACGGGGCCGAAGGAATATGGATCGGTCAGCCACCAGTCGCCGCCGGCGTTCCTGGCGTGATAGCGCAGCGGCTGGCGTTTGCGCAGCGACAGTTTGCCCTCGAAGAAGCCGCGATCGTCGCGTCTCGACAGCTCGCCGGCCTTCTTGCCGGTCAGCGTATAGGCGGTGACGGACTCGGCATGAGGGACGAAGCAGCGGCCGACAAAGCCCTTCCCCGCCTCATGCACGCCAAGCACGGAGAACGGGTCGCCATGCGTGCCGGCGACAATCGCCGCGACATCGCCGGCTGGCGCCAGTCCGTCCGGCCCGCTTGTCGCAACGGTCGCGCGCGGCTTGCTCATCAGGCAGTGTCCCTCCTCGGGCACCAAGTGCGTGTTTCTAGTGAAGTTTTGAATTCGACAGTCGCAGGCCGCCTGACCTTCCAAGGGATGCGAAGGTCAAATCACTCCACTAGGGCCACATTGTTCCTGGTCTCATGCAATCACATCAGGCGGGCACGTGCCAGATGTCTTTCGCATATTGGCGGATCGTGCGGTCGGACGAGAACCAGCCGACGCGGGCGACATTGCGGATGGCTCTGGCGTACCAGTCCGGGCTGTTGCGCCAGACGGCATCGACGTCGCGCTGGGTGGCGGCGTAGGCATCGAAATCCGCAGCGACCATGAACCAGTCGCTCTGGTAAAGGCCGTTGATCAGGTCGCGATAACGGTCCGGATCGTCAGGCGAAAAGACCCCGGACGAAACCGCGGCAAGCGCCTGCGCCAATTCAGGCGATCCCTCGATTACGGCGCGCGGATCGTAACCATTGTTGCGCCGCTCGGCGACCTCATCGGTGGTCAGGCCGAAGATGAAGATGTTGTCGTCGCCGACGCATTCCTTGATCTCGACATTGGCGCCGTCGAGCGTGCCGATGGTCAGCGCGCCGTTCAGCGCGAACTTCATGTTGCCGGTGCCGGACGCTTCCATGCCGGCGGTCGATATCTGCTCCGAAAGATCGGCGGCCGGCATCATGATCTCGGCTAGGCTGACATTGTAGTTCGGCACGAACACCACTTTCAGCAAGCCGCGCACCGCCGGGTCGCGGTTGATGACCCGGGCGACGTCGTTGGCAAGTTTGATGATCAGCTTGGCGTTGTGATAGCTGGGCGCCGCCTTGCCGCCGAAGAACTTGACGCGGGGCATCCAGTCGCGCTCCGGATGCGAGCGGATCTGGTCGTAAAGCGCGACCGCTTCGAGAATGTTCAAGAGCTGGCGCTTGTATTCGTGGATGCGCTTGACCTGGATGTCGAACAGCGCCGAGGGGTCCACCTTGATGCCGAGCCGGTCGGCAACGAGATTGGCAAGCCTCGTCTTGTTCGCCCGTTTGACAGCGGCGAACTTGTCGCGGAAGGCAGCGTCCTCGGCGAAAGGATCGAGCAGCTTTATCTCGTCGATGTCGTCGAGGAAGCCGTCGCCGATCGCCTCTCGGGTGAGTGCCGTGAGGCCGGGATTGCACTGTATCAGCCAGCGCCGCGGTGTGATCCCGTTGGTCTTGTTGTTGATGCGGTCCGGGTAGAGCCTGTGGAGGTCGGCAAACACCGTCTCCTTCATCAATTCCGTATGCAGTGCCGAGACGCCGTTGATCGAGTGCGAGCCGACAAAGGCCAGATTGCCCATACGCACGCGGCGATCGCCATTTTCCTGGATCAGCGAGATGCGGCTGATCTGCTCGTCCGAGAACTGGTCGGAGACGCGCGCCTCGAGCAGCACCTCGGCGTTGATGGCGTAGACGATCTGCATGTGGCGCGGCAACAGCCGCTCGAATAGCGGCACGGGCCAGCTTTCCAGCGCTTCGGGCAGCAGCGTGTGGTTGGTGTAGCCGAAGGTGCGCTTGGTGATGCTCCACGCCTGGTCGAAATCCATGCCGTGGACATCCATCAACAGGCGCATCAGCTCGGGGACGGCGATGGCCGGATGGGTGTCGTTGAGATGGATCGCCGCCTTGTCGGGCAGCGATTGCAGGTCGCCATACTGGCTGAGATGACGCTGAAGGATGTCCTGCAGCGAGGCGGTGGAGAAGAAATACTCCTGCCTGAGCCGCAACTCCTGGCCTGCCTTGTGGGAATCGGCCGGGTAAAGGACGCGCGACAGCGCATCGGCCTTGTTGCTCTCGGCGAGCGCGCCGATGTGATCGCCGGCGTTGAACTTGTCGAGCAGGATCGGATCGACCGGCATGCCGGACCACAGACGCAGCGTGTTGACGCGGTTGGCCCGCCAGCCAACCACCGGGGTATCGTAAGCAACGGCCAGAACATGTTCGGTCGGCTTCCAGACATGGCGCTCGAGCCTGCCATCCTTCGAGGTGATCGATTCCACCGAGCCGCCGAAGCCGACCTCGAAGGAGCGTTCGCGGCGTTCGAACTCCCAAGGATTGCCGTGATCGAGCCATGTCTCGGGCAGTTCGACTTGCCAGCCGTCATGGATCTCCTGCCGAAACATGCCGTTGGCGTAGCGAATGCCATAGCCATGCGCGGGGATATCGACGGTAGCCATGCTTTCCATGAAGCAGGCGGCGAGCCGGCCAAGGCCGCCATTGCCAAGGGCAGCGTCCGGTTCGAGCGCAGCAATGATGTCGAGGTCGACGCCAAGTGACGACAGCGCCTCGCGCATATTGTCCATCAGGCCGAGATTGGAGAAGGCATCGCGCATCAAGCGGCCGATGAGGAATTCCAGTGACAGGTAATAGACGCGCTTTTCCTGCTGGGCGTAGGCCTCTTGGGTCGCCTGCATCCAATGATCGACGATGCGGTCGCGCACAACCTTGATCGAGGCGGTGAGCCAATCGTACTGGGTTGCAACGTTGGTGCCCTTGCCGACCCTGTATTTGAGGGCCTGCAAGACTTCGTCGGCGAGCGTCTTGGGATCCGGGTTTTCGAGGGTGGGCAGAGGAGCTTCGGTTGTCATCGCGCGCGTCATGCTGCCTCTCGTGACGTTGCCAGGATCATGCGGCTTTCACCATCTCCGCCAATGCTAATGCATCCCACCGGATGTTCAATGGATTCAGGCGACCGCAAGCCGGGTTGCCCTGCGGCAATTTGGCATTGAAACACCGCGCCCTCAGCGGCGGGCCTCAAGTTCTTGTTCAGGCCGCCAGCGCCGCCTCCGGCGGGACCTTGGCGCCGGTCATGAAGGCGACCGCGTCGGACATCGTATATTGCTTCGGATCGATGACGCACAGGCGACGGCCGAGCCGATGAATGTGAATGCGGTCCGCCACCTCGAAGACATGCGGCATATTGTGTGAAATCAGCACGATCGGCAGGCCTCGGCGTTTGACGTCGAGTATCAGTTCGAGCACGCGGCGGCTCTCCTTGACGCCGAGCGCGGCCGTCGGCTCATCCATGATGACCATCTTCGAGCCGAACGCCGCGGCGCGCGCCACCGCCACGCCCTGGCGTTGACCGCCGGAGAGAGTTTCCACCGCCTGGCTGATGTTCTGGATGGTCATCAGGCCAAGTTCGGTCAGCTTGTCGCGGGCGCGCTTTTCCATCGCCGGACGGTCGAGCATGCGCAGCCAGCTGCCAAGAAAGCCCGGCTTGCGGATCTCGCGGCCGAGAAACATGTTGTCGGCGATGGACAGCGCCGGCGACAGCGCCAGGTTCTGGTAGACGGTCTCGATGCCGGCTTCGCGGGCCTCCATCGGCGATTTGAATGCAATAGGCTTGCCTTCAAGCCGGATCTCGCCTTCGTCGGGCACGACCGCGCCGGAAATCGCCTTGATAAGCGACGACTTGCCGGCGCCGTTGTCGCCGATGACAGCAAGGATTTCGCCCGGATAGAGATCGAAATCGGCATTGTCGAGGGCGGTGACGCGACCGTAGCGTTTGATCAGGCTGCGGGCGGTAAGGATCGGTTCCTGAGTCTGGTTCATGCCGAGATCTTCCTGATCCACTGGTCGATACCAACAGCGATGATGATAAGGGCGCCGACAGACAATTGCGTCCATTGGGGATCTGTCCCCCAAAGCCTGAGGCCGAGCGCGAACACCCCGACGATCAGCGCACCGAAGATGGTCCCGAGGATGGAACCGCGGCCGCCGAACAGTGATGTGCCGCCAATCACCACGGCGGTAATCGAATTGATGTTCTCGAACTGCCCGGCCTGCGGCGAGACCGATCCGATGCGTCCGATCAAGGCCCAGCCGGCGATGGCACAAATGATGCCGGTCAGGGTATAGACCGTGACCAGCATCCGGCTGACGCGCACCCCCGACAGTTCCGCGGCTTCCGGGTCGTCGCCGACTGCGTAGACATGCCGGCCCCATGCGGTGTGATGGAGCACGTACCAGGCAATTGCCCCCATGATCAGCACCAACAGCACGCCATAGGTGAAGACTGCGCCGCCGATCCTGAACGAGCCGCCGAAAAACTGCAGCAGCGGTGCCGTCGCCTCGAGATCCTGGCTGCGGATGGTCTCGTTGCCGGAATAGATGAAGTTGATGGCAGCGTAGATCGACCAGGTGCCGAGCGTCACGATGAAGGGCGGCAGTTTCACCCAGGCGATGAGAATGCCGTTGATCAAGCCGCAAATCGCGCCGACAAGCAGCCCGATGGCAACGGCGACCGGCGCTGGAACACCGTAATGCATGGCAAACTGGCCCATAACAACCGAGCTCAGCACCATGATGGCGCCGACTGACAGGTCGATGCCGGCGGTGAGCACCACCAGTGTCTGCGCGATGCCGACCATGCCGGTTATCGCCACCTGCTGGAGGATCAGGGTGAGGGTGAAGGGAGAAAAGAAGCGTCCGCCGACGACGACTGCGAACAGAACCACCGAGATGAGCAGGATGATCAGCGGCACCATGGCCGGGCTTTTATGCAAGCGGTGCTGGATGCTCTCCAACGTCGAGCGGGAATGCGCCTCGAATGATGCGACGCTGGCGTCGCTAGCGGCCAGGACCGTCTCGAATTCCTGCGGTCCCTTGCTCCTGGTTGTTTCGACGCTCAAGTCGGCCTCCCCGCCTGTGATGTGGAGCGGCCGAAACCGCTCCACATTCCCTATTGTTCTTTTGAAGTTGAGCCGATCAGGGGATCAAATCAACCCCAGCACTTGCTGAGGCCTTGCTTCGTATCGATGGATTCGATGCCGGCGGCAGGCTTGTCGGTGATCAGCGTGACGCCGGTGTTGTAGAAGTTCAGACCGGGCGACGGCTCAGGCTTCTTGCCGGTGTCGGCAAAGGTCTTGATCGCCTCGATGCCGAGCGAGGCCATGAGCAATGGATATTGCTGTGAAGTGGCGCCGATCACGCCCTCGGCAACGTTCTTGACACCGGGGCAGCCGCCATCGACCGAGACAATCAGGACGTCCTTCTCCTTGCCGACGGCTTTCAGCGCCTGGTAGGCGCCCGCGGCCGCAGGTTCGTTGATGGTGTAGACGACGTTGATATCCGGATCCTTCTGCAGGCAATTCTCCATGGCAGTATGCCCGCCATCCTCATTGCCGCTCGACAGATCGTGACAGACGTTGCGTGCGTCGGTTTCGTCGCCGATCTTCTTGGGATCGCCGAGGTCGATGCCGAAGCCCTTCATGAAGCCTTGATCACGCTGGACGTCGACGGAGGGCTGGCTGGCGATCAGATCCATGTAGGCAATGTGCGCATCCTTGGCCTTGTCGCCCAAGGTAGCCTTTGCCCAGGAGCCGATAAGCTCGCCGGCCTTGAAATTGTCGGTCGCAAACGTCGCATCCGCGGCATCGGCAGGCTCGAGCTGCGTGTCGAGAGCGATCACCAGCACCCCTGCATCGCGCGCCTTCTTCACCGCCGGCACGATGGCCGCAGTGTCGGTGGCGGTGATCAAAATGCCCTTGGCGCCGTCGGCGATGCAGGATTCGATCGCCGCAACCTGGCCCTCATTGTCACCTTCCGCCTTGCCGGCATAGGCTTTCAGATCGACACCGATTTCCTTGGCTTTCGCGGCGGCACCTTCCTTCATCTTCACGAAGAAGGGATTGGTGTCGGTCTTGGTGATCAAGCAGGCGCCGACCCCGGCGGCCGATGCCGTCGACGCAAACGCCATCAGGCTCAGTCCGGCCGCGGCAAACACGGTGGATTTCAACAGTTTTGACGTGGTCACGATTTTCCTCCCATTGAACCATTTAGGATGCCGGCCAACCGGCATCTGCAGCGCGTCCGACGAAATCTCCCAGTGTCGACGCCGATCTCAAGAGACACCAGTCCGCCAGCACTGTCAATAATTAAATCACTCTTATTTATTATTGACAACGCAGGATTGTTCACTCACTCTAGACCAAAAGCATTGAGGGGAAACGACGGGAGGAACAGGGGTGGAGACCGGCATTACAAGGCACGGCTCGCCCGATGCGGCCGAAAGCCGCCTGCACCGCGGCACCAATCAAAGCGGCATGCGGGACCACAATGAGCGGCTGGTGCTGTCGCTGGTGCGCCAGCACGGCAGCCTGGCCAAATCCGACATCGCACGCATGACTGGCCTCTCGGCGCAGACAGTATCAGTCATCATGCGCGAGCTGGAGGAGGACGACCTGCTCGTTCGCCAGGCGCCGTTGCGCGGCAAGATTGGCCAGCCCTCGATACCCATGGCGCTCAATCCCGACGGCGCCTATTTCATCGGCCTGAAGATCGGCCGGCGCAGCGCCGAGCTCGTGCTGATCGATTTCCTCGGCAATGTGCGCTCGATGCTGCAGCATTCGTACCGCTATCCGGCGCCGCGCGAGACGGTGGAATTCGTTACGAGCGGCATGAAGAAGATGCGCGGCGAGCTCACTCCTGCGCAGGACAAGCGCATCGCCGGGCTTGGCATCGCCATGCCGTTCGAATTGTGGAACTGGGCCGATACCGCCGGCGCGCCGCGTGAAATCATGGACGAATGGCGCCATCGCGACATCCGCGCCGACATCCAGGCGCAATGCGAATTTCCGGTCTACCTGCAAAACGATGCCACCTCGGCCTGCGGCGCCGAGCTCGTGTTCGGCCAGGCGGCGGGTGCGGCGCGCGATTTCGTCTATTTCTACATCGGTGCCTTTGCCGGCGGCGGCATCGTGCTGAACGGCCGGCTGTTTGGCGGCCCAACCGGCAATGCCGGCGCGCTGGGCTCAATGCCAGTGCCCGGGCCTGACGGCAAGCCGACGCAGTTGATCGACGTTGCATCGATCGCCACGCTGGAGAAGGCGCTCAACGCACGCGGCGTCGAGGCCTCGCATCTGTGGACATCACCGGGGGACTGGGGCGAGATCGGTGCCGAGCTTGACGACTGGATCGCCAGCGCCTCGCAGGCGCTCGCCTATGCCATCGTTGCGGCGTCGTCCGTCATCGATTTCGAAGCCGCGGTGATCGACGGATGGATGCCGCTCGCCGTGCGCAGGCGGCTTGTCGATGCCGTCATCCAGGCCATCGGCAGGATCGACGGCGAAGGCCTGAGGCTGCCGGCCGTCCGCGAGGGAACGGTCGGCATCCATGCGCGGGCGCTGGGTGGCGCCAGTCTGCCGCTATCGGAGCGCTTCCTCATCGGCTCGACCACGATTTCCCGGAGCTTCTGAGCATGCTGATCGGTATCCCGGCGCTGCTCGGCCCGGAGCTTCTGGCGATGTTGCGCGCCATGGGCCATGGCGACGAGATCGCGCTGGTCGACGGCAACTACCCGGCCGAACAGCAGGCACAGCGGCTGATCCGCGCCGACGGTCATCATCTCGTCCCGGTGCTGGATGCCGTATTGAGCGTGTTGCCTGTCGACGACGCCGTGCCGCAGGCGCTGTTTCGCGCCTCGGCTAAAGGCGATCCCCTGCTCGCCGATCCGGTTCATCATGAGATTGAAGCGATCTGCGCCAGGCATGCGCCGGGCCGCAAGGTGGTTGCGCTTGCCGGCGCCGACTTCTATGCACGGGTCAAGGCCGCGCACGCGATCGTCGCGACGAGCGAGCCGCGGCTTTACGCCAACATCATCATTCGCAAGGGCGTGATCTATCCGCCGGAAAGCAAGACTTCATGATCCTCTGCTGCGGCGAAGCCCTGATCGACATGCTGCCGCGCACCACGACGGAGGGCGAAGCGGCCTTTGCCCCCTATGTCGGTGGTGCCGTCTTCAACTCGGCCATTGCGCTCGGCCGACTCGGCGCGCCGGCCGGCTTCTTCTCCGGCCTGTCGTCGGATCTGTTCGGCGGGCAGTTCAGGGAGGCGCTGGGGGCCAGCAAGGTCAGTTCCACCTATGCGCACACCTCGCCGCGGCCGACCACGCTCGCCTTCGTGCGGCTCACCAACGGCCAGGCGACCTATACATTCTATGACGAGAACACCGCCGGGCGCATGCTGACCATCGAGGACCTGCCGGAGCTCGGCAGCGAGATCGAGGCCATGCTGTTCGGCGCCATCAGCCTGATCTCGGAACCGGCCGGATCGGCCTATGAGGAGTTCATGCGACGTGAGCATGAGCGCCGCGTGATGATGCTCGACCCCAACATCCGGCCAAACTTCATTCCCGACAAGGCCAGGCATCTCAGGCGCATCCGCAACATGATGGCGATGGCCGACATCGTGAAACTGTCGGACGAGGATTTGAACTGGTTCGACGAAGCCGGCTCGCATGAGGACGTCGTCCGCAACTGGCTGGACCGCGGCCCGAAGCTGATCGTCGTCACCCACGGCAGCGAGGGCGCGGTTGGTTACAGCAGCCAGCACCGGGTCACGGTCGTGCCGGACAAGGTCGAGGTGGTCGATACGGTCGGCGCCGGCGACACGTTCAATGCCGGCATCCTTGCCTCCTTGCACGAGCAGGGCCTGCTGTCGAAGACGGCAATCGCCGGCCTGCCGAAAGAAGCCATCCATAAGGCGCTGACGCTCGGCGCCAAGGCCGCGGCGGTGACGGTCTCGCGGGCCGGCGCCAATCCGCCATGGCGGCATGAACTCGCCTGACCGGCTGGCAACCGCCTCACGGACTGCCTGCCGGCGATCACTTTATGTTTCGCCTAACCTGGCGGGCGGGATGCGCAGCCCATATCAAGCATGCCGAAGCCCGGATTTTCCCGCGTTTAAGAGGGCAGATCGGAAACCAGAGGTAACAGGCTGCGACACTTGAGCAATTCAGGGCTTTGCCCTGCGGCTTTCTCGGCCGTGCCAAGTCTGCTACCAGCGGCCGGTTATCTGGCTAAAACCGTTTGAGGCCGACATGCAGTTCATCGATCTTGGCGCACAGCGCGAACGCATCCGCGACAGGCTGAAGGCGGCAATCGACCGCGTCGTCGACGAAGGTCGTTATATTCTTGGACCGCAGGTCACCGAATTCGAAAACAAGCTCGCCGCCTATATCGGCACCAAGCACGTGGTCGCTTGCGCCAACGGCACCGACGCGCTGCTGTTGCCGCTGTTTGCCGCCGGCATCGGCCCGGGCGACGCGGTATTCGTGCCGAGCTTCACCTTCGCCGCCACGGCCGAAGTGGTGGCGCTGACCAAGGCCGAGCCGGTGTTCGTCGATGTCGATGCTGACAGCTACAATATCGACATCGCCAGCCTCGAGGCGGCAATCGCCATGATCAAGGCGGAGGGGCGGCTGAGGCCGAAGGCAATCATTCCCGTCGACCTGTTCGGCCTCGCCGCCGATTACGAAGCAATCATGGCCATCGCCAATCGCGAAGGCCTGATGGTCATCGAGGATGCGGCGCAGGCGACCGGCGGCTCGGCTGACGGCAAGATGTGCGGCTCGTTCGGCACCGTCGGCTCGACCAGCTTCTATCCGGCAAAACCGCTCGGCTGCTACGGCGACGGCGGTGCGATGTTCACCAATGACGATCCGCTGGCCGAACAGCTGCGCTCGTTCGCCTTTCACGGCAAGGGCGAAACGCAATACGACAATGTCCGCGTCGGCATCAATTCACGGCTCGATACACTGCAGGCGGCGATCCTAATCGAGAAGCTGGCCATCCTCGAGGACGAGATGGTGGCGCGGCAAGCGGTCGCCAATCGCTATGCCGAAGGTCTCGGCGATATAGTCAAGACGGCGCGCAATCTGGGCGGCGGCCGCTCGGCCTGGGCGCAATACGCCATCGAAACGCCGAAGCGCGACGGGCTCAAGGCACATCTCGGTGAAAAGGGCATTCCGTCGGTCATCTACTATGTGAAACCGCTGCACAGCCAGATTGCCTATCGCGATTACCCGCGCACGCCGACCGGCCTTGCCGTTTCGGAAGAGCTGCCGAAGCGCATCCTGTGCCTGCCGATGCATCCCTATCTGAGCGAGGCCGACCAGGACCGGATCATCGAAACGATCCGTAACTATATCGGCTCGAATTCGGCGCACGTGGCGGCGGCATAATTCGAAAGTTGCGGAACATGGTCGCGGATTACATCGACGAGTTCATCATGTTCTGCGCCGGGTTGTGGATGGCTGGCATCGGCTTCGGATTTCTCGCGGACCCGTTCCAAGCTCGCCCCGGCCAGCAAGCATGGTGGACCAACTTTGGAACCCATTTTAAATGGATGGGGCCGCTGTTGATCCTCATCGCGATAGTGCTCGCGTTCGCGGCACCTTCCTAGATGCGCTCGCGCCAGCAACAGGCTCGCCATTGACGGCATCGCTGATCAACAACGGACCGTTCACCTCAAACTGGGCCGTCGGTACCGATTTCGGGATGCTTTGCTCTGCGCCGAAGCATAGTCTGCACCTGTCTTCCCTCTAGGCTGGCTATTTCATGAAGAAGATTGGTTTCCTGTCGTTCGGGCACTGGACGCCCTCGCCGCAATCGCAGACGCGGACGGCATCCGATGCGCTTTTGCAGTCCGTCGAGCTGGCCGTCGCCGCCGAGGAGCTGGGTGCGGACGGCGCGTATTTCCGCGTGCATCACTTCGCCCGCCAGTTCGCCTCGCCCTTCCCGCTGCTCGCAGCGGTTGGGGCGAAGACCAGCCGAATCGAGATCGGCACGGCGGTGATCGACATGCGTTACGAGAACCCGCTCTACATGGCCGAGGACGCCGGCGCCGCCGATCTGATCGCCGGAGGGCGTCTGCAGCTAGGCATCAGCCGCGGCTCGCCGGAGCAGGTGATCGACGGATGGCGCTACTTCGGCTACGCCCCGCAAGAGGGCGAGAGCGATGCCGACATGGCCCGCAGACACACCGGAGTGCTGCTCGAAGTGTTGCTGGGCAAAGGCTTTGCCCAGCCCAATCCGCGGCCGATGTTTCCCAACCCGCCCGGCCTGCTTCGCGTCGAGCCACACTCGGAGGGCCTGCGCGAGCGCATCTGGTGGGGCGCCGCCACAAACGCCACCGCAGAATGGGCGGCGAAACTTGGGATGAACCTGCAGAGCTCCACGCTCAAATTCGATGAAGGCGGAAAGCCGTTTCACATCCAGCAAGCCGAACAGATCAAGGCTTTTCGCGAAGCCTGGAAGGCGGCCGGCCACACGCGCGAGCCGCGGGTGTCGGTGAGCCGCAGCATTTTTGCGCTGGTCGACGATCGCGACCGCGCGTATTTCGGCGGCAACCAGGGCGGAGATCAGTTCGGCTATATCGAGGCAGACAGGCTTGCCGTGTTCGGCCGCTCCTATGCCGCCGAGCCAGACGTCCTGATCGAGCAGCTAAAGGGCGACGAAGCCATCGCTGAGGCCGATACGCTGCTGCTTACAGTCCCCAACCAGCTCGGTGTCGACTATAATGTCCATGCCATCGAGGCGATCCTGACCCACGTCGCCCCAGGCTTGGGCTGGCGCTGACGCGACTTTGTTGGAAAAGCCACGGCGGTCAATACGATGCTCGCGTTCTAGCGGTCTCACGGCTGCTTCCCGTCGGCTCGTTTCAGCATCGCAAATGCGCGACTGATCCGTTGCAGGGCCGTCGCGTTGGCCAGCACTGCGTACAACGCGAACCCGCCTGCCAGAATCCAGGGCGAAGCCGCGCCCATGGCAGTCGCGACTCCGTCGGCGGCGAGCAGCACGCAAATGAACACCAGACGTTCCATCCGCTCGAAGAAATCCGGCCAACCATGGTTTTCCACAGGGATTTCCAGCGCCGTCCGCGCCTTGGCGTAACTGGTGAGGATCCCGCCGGCGAACGCGAACATTGCGATCGCCCACAGATCGGCGACCCAGCCTATTGCCGCAAAGACGGCCAATTCCTGATAACGGTCGACGATAGCGTCGAAATAGCCACCGGCCTTGGTGCTCATATTTGTCCGGCGGGCGACCGCACCGTCCAGCGCGTCGAAGCTGAAGGCAAACGCCAGGCACAAGCCAAAGGCAAGACTTGAATGGTGATACGCGTAGGCGGCCGAAGACAAAGCCACGAGCACGAGCCCGCTGGCCGTAACCTGGTTCGGCGTCATGCCGATCCCGATCAGCGGAGAGGCGGCCTGCTCCCATAGCGGGTCGATGCGACTTTTCATGAGACCGGCGATCATGGCGGCTCCTCTGATGATGTCGTTTGACGGAGCTTTACCAGCAATTTGCGGGTTTGTTCCACCATCGCCACCGTTTCAGTTGGCCAATGCGGGCCGAGACCGGGCTCAGGAACGTTCTCAACTCGCCGCAAAAGCGATCTCGTTTGGCGAATGTGGCCGGCGGATTAAGATGCTCGCCAAGCTGACGGCGAAACAGAACTTCCGGTCGCAGCGACAGCTGCCCGACAGCATTTCACGGTTTGGGCGATGCCTTGTGACCGGTGTGCAAATCGAGCGGCGGTCTGGCGGCAACACCCGAACGATGTGACTATGATTGCTTGCGACCCGTCGGAAGCCGGCCGAAACGCGATGCATAAATTTCTACCCAAGTTCGCCTACCTGCTCGCGACCTCTGTCGGCGTGGGATTATCTCCAACATGGCCGGGCACGGCCGGCGCAATGGTTGGAGTGGCTGTTGCCGCGGCTCTGATACCCGCATCGCCTTGGCTGACGGTGCTTGCCTATGCGGCCCTGTTCGCCGTCGGCGTATGGGCGTCGTCGCATGTTATCTCCCATACCGGGACGGAGGACCCGCAAATCGTCGTCATCGATGAGACCTTCGGCGCCGCCGTGACACTTTCCATGCTGCCACTCGACCCACTCTGGTGGGCAACAGGCTTCCTTGCTTTCCGGTTTTTCGACGTCGTCAAGCCTTGGCCCATCCGTATCATGCATGACAAGGTAAGGGGTGGGGCCGGCATCATGCTGGACGACGCGGCCGCGGCTGTCGTCGCTGGGGCGTTGCTGCTCCTGCTGAACGAGTTGATTGATCATTTGCCGTAACGGCGACATTCGGGCTCCAATGCCAAAGGCCAGCACGATGGTCCATGCGAGTTTAGCGACACAAGGGGAGGACCGAAGCGGTTGGCGCGGCCCTACTCGGTGACAACGAGTAGGAAGGAGGCATGACGAGACGGGCAAACGGCTGAACATCGCCGGCATTCCCGGCGACGACATCGGCAAGGAAGTCGTGCCGGAAGACCGGAGGCATCCGCCCCTCACTGATGATGTTCGCACGCCTGCGTGCGGAAACCCAAGCCGTCAAGTATTTCGATCAGCATCTGTACAGGATCAGGCACACCGTGCGTTGACCGCCACGCGACAAACCCGTCCGGCCTGACCAAGGCGGCACCGCCGCTTTCAACCCCGAGCGCGGAAGGCCACCGATGGTCCAAATCAATCAGACCCCCATTGGCACCCAAGGCGTGGCAGGTCAGCGGCATGCGGAGGCGCTGGCTTACGGCGTCAGCGGCCTGACACCATGCGTCGTCGGCGCAGAGGAGAAGAGGGTCGCGATCGCACAAATCGAGACTCGAAATCCGTTGGCCGGCACGCCCGACCGCGAAATGCGGTAAACGCGTGCCAGGGCGGCCCGATAACTCCGTGGATTTTTGGAATGGGTGATCGTCCCGCATGGCTTCCTGAGCCACGACACCGGCAGCGTAGCGTTGGCCAAATACCACGTCGTAATCCTCGACGATCGCGACTGGGGGAGGCAATCGCTTCGACGGATCGTCGAACCATTTCTGAAGGCGGGCGAGCGCTTGCGCCAACGTAGCCTCGATGACCGGCCGGCGCTCCATGTCATAGCTATCCAGCAACGAGGGACCGGCATGCCCGCCTGTTACCATCGCAAGCTTCCAGGCAAGGTTATGGGCGTCGTGGATACCTGAATTGCCACCGAAAGCGCCTGTTGGGGGCATCACATGTGCGGCATCCCCCACAAGAAACGCGCGGCCTCGGCGGAATTGGCGCGCTGTCATCGCGGCCACTTCCCAGGAGCGCGCATCGACAAGCCTAGTCGTGATATCCGACCGGCCCGCACCTCGTATGATCAGTTCCCTGCACCTGGCTTCATCAAAATCCTGGGGTTTCTCGCCCTTTTCGGGAAAGTACTGGAGCGCCAGAAGCCATCGTCCACCCTCCCTGGGCGTGAAGGTCCCGTTGAGGTCCGTCACGAAGCACGACGTGAAACGCTTGCCGCCGATCGTCGGAGGCATGTCCGTGTCAAAGACGACATTTATCCAGTGCTGAAGGCCGCCTGCCCCGCTGCGGCTGATCTCCAACTCTCTCGCATCGAGCCGTTCGCACCGTCCGCGACGATCAGATAGTCGGCCGAGATGGCGTCCTTTGCGCCGGTCGCGATATCGCGAATTTCCGCGCGGACGACATTCTCATCCTGTTCGAAAGCCACCAGTTCCGTGCTGAAACGTATGTCTGCACCGTTCCGCTCGGCGTAGCGGCGCAGAATCGGTTCCAGGACGTGCTGATCACACGTCGCCGGTTGCGTGGGGCTGAGGGCACTTGCATCCGGCCACGCCGGTCCGCCCCATTGAATCTCGGGATCGGTGAGATTCCTGGCGCGCGCAATAGCGCCTGCCTGCTGGTCCCCCGTACGATTTGCACGAATCTCCTCCTCGAGGCCGAGGCTTCGAAAGATCTCCATGCTGCGCGGGGAAATGCCGGCAAATTTGTACTGGATTGACGTGTCGGGATGGCGCTCGACGAGGACGCACGGAATGTCGTTGTGAGCCAAAAGGGCGGCCGCCGTCAGACCGTTCAGGCCGCCCCCGACGACGAGAACCGTGGTGTTGGTCATCTCGGATCTCCTCTCATTGCTTTGATCACCAAACATTTTGATTGATCAAATCATATGATTGGTCCAAATATGTGTCAAGACACGAAGGAGCGTGGAATGGGACCGGGCCAAGATCGCTTGCAGCACGCCACCGAGGCCTGGCGCCTGATGTTTGATTTCCTGATGCGGTCCGCGCCGGACCGGTTGGCGATCCAGCAGAAATTGGGTCTGACGCCCAACGACTCGCGCGCCCTCTTCACCCTCGACAAAGATGCGGGCAAGCCGATCGGCGCATTGGCCGCTCAATGGCACTGCGACCCTTCGACGGCGACCTGGCTGGTCGACCGGTTGGAGCAGGCGGGGCTCGCCGAACGGGTTCCGTCGCCAAGCGATCGCCGTGTCAAACGTGTCAAGCTTACGGCCAAGGGTGTTGCAACCATTGAGGAATTGACAAGGGAATATCACAAACCCCCTGCGGAGATGCTTGCGCTTACACGCGCGGACCTGGATCAGCTGATCGGCCTGGTCAGAAAGTTACAGGCTGGCAAGTCCGTGGGTTGATTACATCCCGCGCGGCGTTGCTGCTGCTAAAAGAAGATCATTTGGACGTCCCAATGGCTATCAGTCTGGTTGTGCCTCGATCTTAAGCATCACACCTCTTCCAGTCTGCGCACGCGAGCTTTGACCCCATTGCCAATGGCATCTGCGACTTGCGAAGGGAAACCCTTTGGGAGCGATGCACAAACCAGTTCGATTGCCGCTAGCGCCCGTTGGCGCAGCTCGTCAAAGATCGCTGTGACGGGTTTTGGACCAATTCCTGCCTTGGCGGCGGTCTGGATGAAATGGCGCGGCATGACGCTATCGATAAGGTAGTGGCGTGCGTCGCCTATAGCCATCGCCAACTTCATTTTGTTGCGCCTGATCTGTCCCGCATCAAGGCTGGTCTGCGCTGAGATCACATCATATAACGGCGTCATGCGGAACCGGCCGCCGGGAGAAAGAAAGACGCTAAAATTCTTGGCATGTCCATCTGTGGCGCCGAGCAGCCAAAAGGCGACCACGGCCTTCAGAACCGCAGCTTGATCTAGCTCCGGTTGGTCGCTTCCCTTCATCAGACCAAGGATAGCCGGAACCCCAGGCCCGCCATCGGATTCGTATTTCAGCGACGGAGGCACAGACAGAGCCTGGCAGCAGTCTTCCTGGGGCAAGCGCAGGAGACGGTTGTCACTCGTCCATCGGCGATCGAAACGTTCGACTACGAGCACGCGATTGCCTTCGAATTCCTCGATTGCGGCGACGGCGCACGGGAGTCCCAGGGCGGCTGTCATCTTGAGGCAGAAAAATTCGTTTTCAACACTGAAGGAAAGGTCGATGCCATTTGGCAAGCGTCCAATCTGTGGCTTGAGGATGTGCGTTGTAGCAGTCGTCGCCAGCGGCTTGTACCAACGTCCTTTCCAGAACAAGAGCGCAGTCTTTTCCTGAGCGCCAGCGATCGAGATCCGGAAATCTTCATCCTCGCCCAGCCCGAGGGGGGCCGATGCCAGATCGCGGACGAGACGAGCAATTTCGATATCGTCAACGGGTTTGCCGTCGACAATACCGGCGGGGCCCGGCTCGACATCATCCGGCAGGAATTGCAGTGCGCCGACACAATCCCGTCCGACAGCGGCAAGCAAGTCGTAGGCGTCTATCCCTCGGGCATGAACACGCTCAGCCATACGGCGGCGAATCGGGATGCTGTCGGGCAGGAGATTGTCGAACACGGCAATGACGGGTGCACCGATATAGCGATCTTCACGTAGGGGCAGAGATAGCGAGACTGGTAGCGCATGCTCCCAGGCAAGCCAGGACGGATCATACTGAAAATCGATCGCGCCGCTGGATTGTCTATTCAGCCGCCCGACGAGACGGCTGTTCAAGAAGACGTTGAGCGGGAGGTGCCGCCGCGGACGAGCCATCAAAAGACGTCCTCGATCTCGGTCGACTTTGCTCTGGTCCGAGAGCGGACAACCAATTCAAGGTCGAGCGCTGCGAGAATGTCGCAAAGCGTTCCGAGCTGTGTCCCGGGCGCTCCATTCTCGACGGCCGAGATGGTCGCTTGGCGTAGCATCGTGTGCTCCCCGACAGTGGCCTGGTTCAGGCCGAGCTTGCGGCGCCGCCGGCGGATGGCATCTCCGAGTTGCTTAGGCGTTCGGGCGATTTGGTCCACAGCGTACCTCTCCAGCTATGAGATATACGCTCAGAAGATAGATTTCAATATGCGCTAGAGCGAATAAATTGGAAGATGCGCTCCACCGTATAACCCGCCTCCCTCCCGCGTGGCCCTCACAGCCATGCCTCGATTTTCAGCTAGGCTGCTGGCCGCCGGCCAAAGCAATGCGAGGATCCATGCGGGAAGTCCTCCGAACGCCTCTCCATTACGCGCAATGCTCGAGGCAAAATTAGGCCTATTGGGTCGGCAGTGGATCGATTGTTCACACAGATCGTGCGGCACTCACCCAATCGAGGCGTGCGGCAGGTACAAGGCCGTAATTGTAGAAATTGATGCCATCGACGCCCGCCGCCAGCGCCGGTTTCACTTTGGCGGCGAGAATGTCCGGGCCTGCCATTTCCGGATGGAACAGCCGGTAACCGGTCCCAAGGAATTTCTCTGCTCCGAGCGTGGCACGGCCAGTGGCCATCAGATCTGCGACATCGCTGGCCTGCATATCGTAGGCGCACAGGATCGCGCCGTCGCAAGCCTGGCCGAGAGCCGCCAGATCGCAGCCGCCCAACCAGCCGTCCTTCAGGTCAATGATGAGGACACGTGTGCCCGGATCGGCAACGTCGCGCAGCTCGGCAACCAAGCTGGTCACCGGCTCGAACCGCCACAGCAGAAAGTCGTATAATTCTGGCCAGGGCTGGAAGGTATCGAAGCTACCGTTCGGAAAGTCCGGAAAACGCGGTGCCGGAACGGCACGATCACAGGTCTCGACGATCCACCCTCTGACCAGTTTGCGCGCCGCCTCGCCGTCAATGCCGGCACAAGCGGCGCGGGCGAGGCAGGACGGGCAAAAGCACAGCGACAGAAGGAATTCATCTTCCGCGGTCAGCCCGACACCGTCTTTCTCGTGATGATATTCGTGGGCGAAGCTCATGAATGACGGGCTTTCGAGCTCGATTCTGTCCGGCTTGTAGGTGTGCGTAACGTCGGCGACCAGCGCGCGAACATAGGCGCGCGCATCCGGATGCGAGGGACAAAGGTTGTAATAATTGGGATCGCCGAAGGCATTTCGGGTAACCACCTGCGGATAAAGCATGCCGGCGCGGGTGTTGTGCAGGCACACCGTCCAGCACGAAACACCGAGCCCATTGGCGTCTCGTCTGCGGACGAGCTCGCCAAGCACGTCGCCTCCCTGCGAGATCACGTCCGCCACCTTGGGCTGAATTGCGAGGTCGGCCCATCGCGCGGCGGTTGGCTTGAAGTAGATCGTGCCGTCCTCCGGGAAATAGGCTTTGCGGCGCGGGCTGCGCGGCTGAAGGAAGCGTCCCGCATGATACGAGGCAGCAAGGCTGATCATGTTGAGTCCCGCGCGTTCGACCAGATCGCGTTCGACCATCTCGAAACCGAGATCCTGGACATCCCAGGGGTAGGTCCACATGGAAAGCTGCATAAGATATCCTCAGTTCTCCAGAGTGGCGCAGCAGCTAGACGCCGTGCGGTTTCCCTTTAGGTTTCTACGGGTTCGGCGACTTGCATGAGGCAGTCTCCTGCCTCGCACATTGTATGCAGCCGCCGCGAAAGCACGATGCCGTTTTCGGCAAAATGCAAGGCTTCCTCGGCAAGATCGAGCCTTTCGAGATCGTGATACCAGCCAGCCAATTGTCCGGCGTTCACGCTGTCGCCAACCCTCACGGCGGGTTCAAACCAGCCGCGGCGGGCGGCGTAGAGGCCCTGGCTATGCCGCGAAAGCGAAAGCAGTCGCGTCGGCATCGAATGCATTGACTCCGCGCCAACAACTGGCCCGTCGACCAGGCCTAGTGCAATCAGCAGATTGTCGATCGCGCGAGCGGTGATCGCCATCGTGTCGACCGTGGCGGTGCCGCCGCCCCCGAACTCACCGCTGACGCCGATGGCGCCGGCACGGCGCGCTGCACCCATGGAGGTCGGCGAGGCCTGGCCATTGTCGGCCACGAACCCATAGGGCATGCAGAGCGCCCGCATCAGCTCCACCCCGCGCCTGTGGCGCTCGGGATCGGCATTGCGCTCGACGAGTGCAGTCGGCAGATGTTCCATCGAAGTGCCCCCCGAATGAATGTCGAAGACGATGTCGTGTCGGGGGAACAGGTCTGTCTCGAGAAAGTTGGCGAGCCGGCTTGTCGGCGTGCCCGACGGATCTCCGGGAAAGGCGCGATTGAGATTGCCGCCATCGAGCGGCGAGCAGCGTTTGGCGGCCATCACCGCCGGCACATTGGCCATCGGCAGGATGGTGACGCGGCCCCTGACTCGCGCTGGATCGAGCCGGCGGACCAGCTTTGCCAAGCACAGCTCGCCTTCATATTCATCGCCGTGATTACCGGCCATAAGAAGCAGCGACGTACCCTCACCATTGCGCATGAGGCAGATCGGGACCTTGATTTGGAAATATGGCGAACGGTCTATCGAGAACGGGATGCTCAGATGGCTGAGCGTCTTGCCGTCCCGATCGAAATCGAGCGAATGGCTGATGCCGGTGTGCATGGCGGCGGTTCACACAGCCGCGACGGCGGTGACCTCAATGCGGAGGTCAGGATCAGCGAGACGCGCCTCGACGCAGGCACGCGCCGGCAGACGGGCGGAATCCACCCAGGCATCGTAGATACTGTTCATGGCGTCGAAATCGCCAATCTGTGGCAGGAAGATGTTGACCGCCACGAGCTTCGACTTGCTGCTGCCGGCCTCGACCAGGAGCGCCTCGATCTTGGAGAGTACCTCGCTCGTCTGACCCTCGATGCCGGCCTTGCGATCGTCTGCGACCTGGCCCGCTATGTGCACGAGGCCGCCATAGACGACCGCCTGCGACATGCGGGAGCCGGATTGCAAGTACTTGATCATATCGGATCCTTTCGTTCTTTTTTGGAAAGCGCGACGATGGTCAGCCGAAATAGGTGGGAAAGGCGTGGCTGACATATCCGGCCGCGTCGACGCCGAAGATCACGCGATAGCGATCAAGGCAGGTGCAGGGATGGGAGATGCCGAATTCAACGGTGTCGCCGACGGCAATGTCGTCGCCCGACGCAATTGTCAGGAAGGCGTGCTGGTCGTTGAGCTTGAAGACCTCGGCACGCGCTATCGGCAGCTGCTTGCCGGCACGAAAGATGGTCAGGACCATTGGAAAGCCCTGGTCGAACGACACGTCGCGCATGCCCATGCCGCAGATCGCAAGGCCGGGCTCCGGCCGCGACAGTACCTCGGCCCATAGGCGCAAAGCCGGACGGAACGAATTTCGTGCGGACGCATTGAAGCCGCCGACTGCAAAACCCTCGCGTGCGTCGAGTGTGCCGAGCGAGCGGTCGTAGACGCCATGGTCGTGGAAGAAGATGGCGCCGCTGCGCAGCACCAGCGTCGCGCTGCTGTCCCTAGAAACGAGAGGCGAAAGCGCTGCGACCACTTTGTCGAAGTAGACCGAGCCGCCTGCCGTGACAATCAGCGGGGTGTCGCCGCCGACGCGGGCGCGGAGCCGCAGGAACATGTCGGCTGTCATTGTCAGCAGGGCGGATATCGCCTCATCGGTGCGGTCAGGATCGGGCTGCGCCGCGACACCTTCATAGGTTGCGACGCCGGCGATCAGCAGTCGGCCGCCGGCTGCTACAATCGCGTCGGCAATCGCCTCGGCTTCGCCGGTGGTCCGGGCGCCTGCCCTGCCCGCACCAAGTTCGACGAGCACGCGCAATGGCGGCAGCGTCGCATTGGCCCGCCAGGCTTCGGCAAGCGCATTCACGGCGGCGATCGAGTCGGCGAAAACGTAGAACTCAGCGCTTGGCCAGGCGCTGACAAGAACCGCAAGCCGGTTCGCACCACCTGGTCCGCCGACCTCATTGGCGATGATCAGCCGACAGAGTCCGGCTCTGAGCATCACCGTGGCCTGCCTTATGTCGGCGACGGTCGTGCCCCATGCTCCGGCCTCGATCAGGGACCGGGCAAGATCAGGCGCCATCGGGGTCTTGGCATGCGGGGCGATCACGGCGCCCTGCTCTCGCGCATAGCGCAGGAACAGGTCACGATTGGCGATGAAGGCCCCCTCGTCGACGGTCAACACCGGCAACGACATACGCCCATCCGCTGGATGCCAGCGCTCAGATGCGACAAGGCTGCTGTCCAAGCCGAGGGTGCCAGGCGGCACGCCGCGGATACGGTCATCGAGCAGGAAATTTTCTCGGGTCGCCAGCGACAGTACGGGTGAGCTTTCGGTCATCCGATGCTAGTCCTTCCTTTACAGGATGAAGTCCGGATCGATTTCCGATTCCGGCCACACCATGAGAGAGATGCGTGCCAACACCTTACCGCGGACCGATCATCGATGCCCACCATCACCTTTGGGATCTCGGCCTCAGCCGGCACCCCTGGCTCGCCACAACGGCTGGCGAACGCGGCGGTCTGGGGGAGCTTGGCCGCTTGCGGCGAAACTACCTTCCTGAAGATTATTTGCGCGACGCCGGCCGGCACAATGTCGTCGCAACCGTCCATGTCGAAGCCGGCTGGACCGGGGATGACTGCGTCGGCGAAACGCGGTGGCTTGAAACGCTCGACAAGTCGCGCGGCGTGGCCGCCCGTTATGTTGTTCACATACCGCTGGCGAGCCGCCAAGCGCCGGCGCTGGTCGAGGCGCAGGCGGCATTCGACCGTGTCGTCGGTGTGCGCGACATACTGAGCTGGGATCCGGATCCTGCCCGCCGTTTTGCTGCCCGTGACGGCATCATGGACGATCAGGCCTGGCGTGCCGGCCTGTCCCTGCTTGGGCGCCACCGGCTGGTTTTCGACCTGATGGTGTTTCCGCGCCAGCTCGCCGGTGCGGCGCGCCTCGCAGCGGCCTTTCCGGACCAACTCTTTGTTCTCAACCACTGCGGCAGCCCGATCGATCGCGATGCAGACGGGATGCGGGTGTGGCGCGAAGGGCTGCGGCTTTTGTCGGAGTGCGACAACGCTGCCATCAAGATATCGGATCTGGTCGCCTACGATCATGATTGGACACTCGACAGCCTGAAGCCGGTTGTCATGCATTGCATCGACTGTTTCGGTACGCAGCGAGCGATGTTCGGCAGTGACTTCCCAGTCGCCGGCCTGCATGCGTCATTCGATGCAGTATATGACAGCTTCAAAGCCATTGCAGGAGAGCTTTCCGCGGACGAGCAAACGGCGCTGTTCTTCGGCAACGCAAGGCGTATCTACCGGCTGCACGATATTTCATCGGCGGGCCTGCTCCCTGCCTGAGAGAAGCAGCAGCCCCAGAATCAGCGACCCGAACAGGATACTGCGCCAGCCGGGCGATGCGTTGACGACGGTGATCAGCGCCGTGATCGTGACCAGCAGGATCGCGCCGGGGATAGTACCGGCATAGGTGCCGAGCCCGCCCAGTATCGAGGTGCCGCCGAGCACCACGGCGGCAATCGACGCGAGGAGATAGGGATCTCCGATCCCGACATAGCCTTGGCCGTTCATGCCGAGGACCAACACACCGGCAAGTCCCGAACAGAAGCCGCTGATGCCGTAGACGGCGAGCGTGGTCGAGGCGACGGAAACTCCGGACAGCGCCGCGGCAAGCGGATTGGCGCCCATCGCGAAAATCCGGGCGCCGAGGGATGTCGCATGCATCGTGGTCAGAACGATCACGGAAATGACCACCCACAAAAGCACGCCTGCCGGAATACCGGCTGGCCGCGCATTGCCGAGCCAGCTGACCAGCGGGTTCTCGGCGGTCACGGCGCTGCCGCCGGCGATGATGATCAGGAGGCCCTGCAGGAATGTCGCCATCGCCAGTGTCATGATCATTGGATGAACGCGCAACAGCGCCACGCCCAGCCCGTTTACGAGACCTATCGCGGTCGTCAACGCAAGTACTGCAAGAACGGCTGTGAGCCCGGTCGGATCCGCCTGCAATGAGAGCAGCGGGAGGCTGACGGCACTGACCGTGACGATCGCCGCGACGGAAAGGTCAATGCCGCCGGCAATCACCACGAAGGTCTGGCCCGCCGCGACCAGGCCGATCACCGCGCCCAACTCGACCAAATAGCGCAAATGACCATAAGCGCCGAAGCCACGTGAAGCGAAGCTCGCCGCGATCCACACCGCGGCAACGATAGCGACCGTGAGGAAGGGCCGGCTGCGCAGGATCGTCAACGCCCGCCCGCCGCGCGCGCTCTCTTTCCGTGCTGTCATTGCTGCACCTTGCGGAATTGCGGGATGGCGACCGCCCCGATGATGATGAGGCCTTGGGCGACATACTGAGCAACTGGCGTGAAGCCGAGGAAGAACATGACACTGATCATCAGGCTGAGCAGCAGGCTGCCGGCAAGCGCGCCGCGCATCGTGCCCTGGCCGCCGAGGAAGCCGATTCCGCCGAGCACCGCGGCGGCAATGGAATTCAGCGTGAAGGCTGTGCCTATGACCGGGTCGCCCGAACCCGTTTGCGCGGCGACGAACAGGCCGGCGCCTGTGCAAAGCAGACCGCTGATCGCATAGGCCGCGATCCGCGCGCCGTCGACCGGCACGCCGGAGCGATAGGCGCCGACCGGATTCTCACCGGCGGCATAGAGGCTCAACCCAAGCGGGGTGGCGAGATAGAGTTTCCACAAAAGCACGACGAGCACCAGCAACACGAATGCCGCCGGCGTGTTGCCGGCAAGCAGGTCCGACAGCCACTCCGGAATGGCGCCGCCCGGCCTCGGCAGGATGAGCAACGCAGCACCGCCGATGATGAAGGAGCCGGCGAGCGTCACCACGATGGCCGGCAACCGAAGTTTCACGACGATGAACCCCGTCGCGGCACCGATGCCGATACCGGTCAGCGCCACCACGGCGGTGCCGCCGGCTACGCCCAGCGGCCCGATCATCGTCGTCGCGGCGATTACCGCGCCGAGACTGACCATTGCGCCGATTGCCAAGCTGATGCCGCCGGTGAGCATGAGGATCGCCTGGGCCATCGCGACCAGCGCCAGCGGAAACCAGCTCTGGGTGAATTTGGCGAAGCCGGACGCCGTCAAGAGGCCGGGGAACAACACGCCGTAGGCAACGAGGAACGCCAGAACCACGGCAAACAGGCTGCGCACGCCAACATTTCGGCGCAGCTGAACTCGCCAGTAGAGGGCGCCGGCTTGGCTTGAGGATACAACCGTGCTCATGCCGCAACTTTCTGCTGTTCGGCGCCCATTGCGGCGGAGACGATGACTTCCTCGCTCAGTGCCTCGCGCTCGAGCATGGCCTTGATGCGACCTTCTCGGACCACGGCGACGCGGTCGCAAAGGTGCACCAGTTCGGGTGTGTCGGAACTGAGCAGGACGATCGCCTTGCCGGCGGCAGCGAGATTGCGAAGCATCATGTAGATCTCACGCTTGGTCTCGACATCGACGCCGCGCGTCGGATCGTTGAGGAGAAGCACAAGCGGATCGTGTGGCATCCATTTCGCCAGCGCGACTTTCTGCTGGTTGCCACCTGAGAGTGCCTGCGCCGGGCGATCGAGGTCGCCCTTGATGGCAAGCTGGGCGGCGAGTCCCCTCGCCAAATCGCGCTCGGCACGCCGGCTGCGCAGCTTCAACGCCGGCAGCCTTGCGAAGGCTGGTAGCATCATGTTGGTGATGATGGGATGGATCAAGTGCAGGCCTTCGCGCTTGCGGTCGGCCGGGACATAGGCGAGGCCGAGCGCATTGGCTTTCGGCACGCCGCCCGGCAGACCCGAAGCAGCGTTTACGGTCGCGGATGCCGACCTAGCCGGGATCGCGCCGTAGAGGCCAAGCAGCAGATCTTCCTGCCCCTGCCCGACCAGGCCGCCGATCCCAAGCACCTCGCCTGTCCTGATGTCGAGATCGACGTCGCGCATCAGGCCGGCCGAAAAATTACGAACCGAGATGGCGTTGGCTGGCGATGGCGAAGGCTGCCATCGTGGAAAGAGATCGCCGGGGTCGCGGCCGACCATCAGCCGCACCAGCCCGGCGGCATCAGTTTCTTCCAGCGAGCGGTCCGCCGTGCAGGCGCCGTCCTTCAGTACGGTGACATGCTGGCACAGTGTCATCACTTCGTTCAGCCGGTGTGAGATGTAGAGAATGGCGATGCCCTCGGCCCGAAGCCTTTCCAGCAAGTCCGTGAGGGTTTTTGTCTCGGTTGCCGATAGCGATGAGGTGGGTTCGTCGAGAATGAGCACGCGCGGCCGCCGGTAGAGCGCCTTGGCGATCTCCACCATCTGACGCCGGCCGAGTGACAGATGCCCCACCGGCGTAGACAGCGGTTCGCGAAGGCCGACAAGATCACATGCGGCCCTGGCCCGTGCGGCAAGTTCCGTGTAATCGACCAAGCCGAATCTCTTGGGATAGGCGCCGAGCCCGATATTTTCGGCGATCGAGAGGCTGGCCGTCAGGCTGAGTTCCTGTTGGACAACGGCGATCCCGGCATGCCGCGCATGAGCGGGGCTCATGCGCGATACCGGGCGTCCATCAACCTCGATCGCCCCGCCGTCCGGGCGCAGGGCGCCGGATAAAAGGTTGATCAGCGTCGACTTCCCCGCGCCGTTCTCGCCGAGCAGCGCATGCACGCGGCCCGGCTGCAGAGCGATGGAAACGTTGCGCAGGACGGGGTTGCCGAAGAAGGACTTCGACACCCCCCGCGCGGCGAGAAGCGTAGCCGTGGTTGTCAATGTTGCAACCCTTCAGGCTTATTTCTGGGCCAGCAGCTTCTTGAACAGATCCTCATCGAACGGCGAATAGATGTAACCGTCAGCCGGGAAATCCTTAGCCCGGGCGAGATATTCGTCGACGTTGGAATTGTCGATCACGGGCAGCGGGATCTTGACGAAAGCCGGCACATCCTTGCCGTCCAGCGCCTGTACGGCGGTGTAGGTGGCGAAAGCGCCGAGCCAGTTCGGCTGCATCGTCGCCCAGCTCTTCAAGCCCTTTTCCTTCCACAGTTCGAGGAACTGGCGCGCATTCTCGCCGGTGATCGGCACCTGGTCGCGACCCTGCTTGTCGAGCGCGAGCACGGCACCCGCCGACAGAGCGCCGCCGAGCGACAGGATGCCGTCGATTTCGGGATTGGCGAAAAGCAGACTGGTGACCGCTTCCTGGGCGGGCGCGACATTGTAGGGCGTGTTCGTTTCGGCAAGCACTTTCACATCGGGATGAGCCTTAAGCTCGGCATCGGCGCCTTTGCGCCGGTCGTCACTGACCGAAACGCCGGCTGGGCCATTGAGGATCAGAATTTTGCCCTTGCCTCCGATGGCGTCGATCAGGAACTTGGCCGCCTGATCGCCCCACTGTGAGGAATCGGTGTTGACCTTGGCGGTCACCTGGTCGGTGTCGACGAGGCTGTCGAAATTGATGATCGCGATGCCTTTGGCGCAGGCGTCCGCCAGCACGCGCGCCGGCGCGGTCGACGAGCCAGCGATCAGGATGATGGCATCGACATCGGAATCGATCATCGACTGGATCTGCTGAATCTGGACGTTGGCGTCGCCTTGGGCGTCGGTCACGACGAGCTTGTCGACCAAGCCTTGCTTCTTCAAAGTTTCGACTTCGGCTTCGATCGTGCCCTGTGTCTGCTTCATCCAGGTCGGAACTGAATAGATGTTGGCCCAGCCGATCGTATACGGCGCCTTGCGGTCGCCCTTGATGCATTTAGCGGCGGCGTTGGCCTGCGAACCGGCGCCAACGCTGAGGAGAAGACCGAGGCAAAGGGCGCTGGCGGATGCGAAAAACGATGATTTGGTCATGATTGTTCCCTTCTGAGGTTATGCCTGGACGTGCGGGGTCGAGACGAGAAAACCCGCCGGTTGCCGCATCTCGGAAACCGCCCTTTTTCTCGTCAGGACTCTCTGCGCCTGGCTCTTTATTGTCCGATATTCCAGACAAGAGGCCTGTATATCGGACAGATGGGATGCTAGACTGAGCCTTGACATCTTTCAAGCGTCTTGAGACGAGGGCCGAAATGATTTTGCGCGGGGTGCGGCCCACATGAGCGATGGCGTCACTGGTTTGATCGAAAGGGAAGTCCGCGCCGAGCCGCGCAATGGCGAACGGCGCCGCGGGATTGACCGCGTCATCACGCTGCTTGAAGCGCTTCTGCGGCAGCGCGCGCCGATGCGCGTCGGCGATATCGCCAAGATGATCGGCGCGCCGCGTTCGACCACTTATGAGATCGTCAACAGCCTGCTGGAAGCCGAAATGCTCGAGAACGTCGGGACGGAAGGCTATGTCTATTTCGGAAAGGCGATGCATCTGTTCGGCTGGGCCTACTCACATCATAATGCCCATTATCGACGCATCATCGAAACCCTGGACAGACTAGGCGCGGAGACGGGCGAGACCGTCCAACTGTGTGGCCTGCGCGGAAACAAATACGTCGTCCTTGATTGCCGGGACTCGCCCGGCCCGTTCCGGATTTCAAGCGATGTCGGAGTCGAGGTGCCGATCCCGTGGACGGCGTCCGGAAGGCTGCTGCTCGGCCATATGAGCGCGCAGGAAATACAGGACTTCATTCCGCCTGGCGACTACAAGCTTCCCGACGGCCGCGTCATTGCGCCAGCCGAGTTCTTCGGCGATGTGGCTCTGGCGCGCCAGCAAGGTTTCAGCGAGACCGCCGCTCTGGCTGACCGCTTCACCTGGTGCATGGCCGCGCCCATCCGCGATGGCGACGGGGCCATCAACAAGACGCTTTGTTTCGTGTTGCCCGTCGACACGCCGGAAGCCAGGCGCAGCGAATTGCTTGCCCTGCTATGCGAGCGCGCCCGTGGATTGTCGCTGGCGGGAAGCTAGTAAAAATCGGCGCGCGAAGGTTCGGGATAGGCTCCGCTCGTTCAGCCGCAGCAGCGAGGCCGGAACCGGTATTCCGGTGGGTATGGCAAAGGCGGCAGCGCGCTCCCGCGACCACCTTTGCCCACAGTCCGCAGCGTGCCAGCACCGCAGAGTGCACGCGATGATACCGGTGCCTGGGACACCTCGTCCGGCCCGGCCACAACGCACTTACCCTCTTCATTGAGCGTCGTTGATTGCTTAGACAACGGGACGTTCCGATTCCGCCGGATCATCCATCGGCGGGAGCGGCGGCAATGGAAAGCAAAGCTCGCCTATTACCTGAACGCCCACGCCAAGCACACTTATCTGTTCGAGGTCGGACGTGCTGGATGTAGAGCCGGTTGGCGCCTGCATCAGGAAGGGACCCAGAAACGAGACGGCGTTTTGCATCGTCGTGCGGGCTTCGGCGGTCCACGAGCCGCTGAATTCCACGTTACGAACCAGAAGCAGGCCCTGAGGCAGGCAATGCGCATAGGTCTCGTCGGTCGAAGCCTTGATCATGTCGCCGCGCTTCATTCCCGGTACGTACCAATCCTCCTCGTCGACGAGGTCGGGATGCCACCATCTCGTGCCGGCGATCCGCCGGGTGATGGTGAGCATGCAATACTCGAAATGCACATGCAGTTCACTGTCCGAGGTAGTTACCTCCGTTACGACCGGGTTTTTAATGAGATCGTGAAGCTGGATTGTGGCCAATCGGTTCACGAGCGAGGTGTCCAACTGCATTTGCGTGCTGGAAGCATTTGGCTGCTCTCTGGGCGGCGAGACGTGATCTGCCTCGGCTGTGAAGTGTCGCCGGGCAGCGCGAATTCGACTGAATGTTGGCAGGGTGGCGGCCAGCGCCCGGGCGTGGAGCGGCGAAGCGGTGAGGCCACCCAGATGGTTCGCGCTGAACTGGCTCAGATTGACCGCGGTGCTTGCTGCATCCTGGATACCGAGAAACTCGACTGGCTGGGTAGCGTAGTCCGTGAGATGTGGCTGCATGCGCAGCTTTCTGACCGCTTCAACCCTTGGCACAACAGCTAATTCGGCGGCAAATGCCTTGCGCCGTTCGACCGCCTCGGAAACTGCGGTGAGGTTCGACACCACCTCTTTTGTCAACACTCGCATCTTCCATAAGTGGGGATTTGCCTTAATGGCGCCGGGTGTCTCGGTCGTGGTTGCGGTAGTGCGGGATATCCTTTGATCGAAGACATGCCAGGCCGTGCAGCTGGGCTCGGCGAAATCTGTCGGCTCGCAGCTGAATGGCAGCGCATCGGGATTGTCCCCGATATCTTTTCGTGCCTCGGCAACCATCGCGGCGATGCGCGCATAGGAAGGAGCATCAACCGGAACCCCCGGTTGCGCCCATGGGATCATCGCCAAATAGGCAGACTTGGCGGTAAGACTGCCGACAGACGAGGCGGAAACGGGGGAGGCATCGGACCGTTTCAGCCATAGCGGGTAGTCGTACTGGTCTTCCAGCCACTCCGACAGCCGCAGCGGATTGGTCACGCCATTTTGCACGATGCCATCGGCTAGCGCCTGCCCCGGATGAATGGCAAGCGCCAACGACGGGTCATTGTTGGGGTTGTAGGTCGCGATTAACGTGTCCACCACTTGCTGGCCAAGGATCGCGAGCTGATCGCTGTTCGTGCTCACAGGGACACCTCAGCCTTGCGGAGCAGCGGGCGCGTCAGCCGGTATCGCAGGCACTCCGGCATTGGCGGCTGTCGCAGGGTTGGCCACGACTTCGGCGCTGAGTGCAGGGTCGTCCTTGCGCGGTGCGGCCGGCTGTATCTGGCCTACCCAGCCGACGATCTGCGAACCGAAAAGTTCAAGCGTTCCACCGTGTTCATTGCTGCTGAAGGAAAAACCCTGAGATGCATCGTGCTGGTTGCTGAATGCGCCGCTGCTGTCCGAATTGGAATGTTGGACCGATCCGCCGATACCGCACCAACCAACCTTGCCGCCATAGGAGGTGGAGCTGCTTTCCGTGTGTCCGCTAGCGCTGTCGACGGCGCTCTGGAATGCGCTGCCCATGCTGCCCCAGGAATTAGCGGTAATCTTCACGTTTCGAACAATCAGAAAACCCTTCGGGATCATCGGGAGCAGCTTGGGCACGTCGCCGATCTGACCTTCGATGGTCCCGTCGCTGATCGCATTCTTCTTCTGACCGGCGAGATACCAGCCGTCCATGTGGAAAAGGTCGCCAAGCAGCCATGGCCGTTCGATGCTGGCCATGAACCACTCGAATGTGACAGTTGCCGAAGAACTGCTGTCCTGATGCGACTGCCAGGAGGACTGGTCGGCATTCCAACCGTCGTTGTGGCTGGTCTCGCTGTGCGATGCATTGGCTGAGGCGCCGAAACCCAGAACGCTGTAGCCGACGCTGCCCGATGTTGATGACGACTCGTTGTTGTAGAAACTGTGTCCGAAGCTGTGTTGGCCGCCGCCACCGCTCGCCTGGTACTGTTTCGATGTGGCGGTGATTTTCATCACCCCGAAGTCATGGTTGGTGTGATCCCACCAGGAGACCGGATCGATATACGACCACGGCACCTTGATTGCCACGGCGCCACCGAGACCAACGCTATACTCGTCGTACATCTTGCGGGCCTTGGCAATCAGGGCGGCCGCGGCGCTGCCGCCGACGGACTGAAGGGTTGCAATCGCGTCGTCGATCTGTTGCCCGCCCATATCCTTGAAGTCGTTATAGGCTTGGTCGACGGCGTTCTGGTATCTGGCGCTGGTGACCGGCCATGCCTGTCCCTGGATAGGATCGGACATGGCTTGGGAGTAAGCGAGCGCGAACTCGCTGCGTGCATCTGCCAGCACCTTCTGGTTGTGTCTGTAGGCGGTGTGGCGCGGCGTATAGCCGGTAAAATTGCCGTCGGCATCCATCAGATACAATGTCTTCTGGGCATCGGCGATGCGTTTCTTGATATCGGTCGAGGGCTCAGGGATCGGTTCCGCCTGCATGCCGGCCAGGGCTGTGAAATACTCGATACTGACGGTTCGCTGGGGCCACGACACCGCAACCCCCTTGTTGGTGACCATCAACATGTCGTCAACCCGTTGAGCCGTGTTGAAGGCGCTGCTGATCGCCAATTGCAGCCTGGGATCTGGTGCCGGCATTGCCGCCAGCTGACCGGCCGGCGTCGCGGGCGTTCCGGCAGAAGGGGGAGCGGGTGGTGCTGAGAAAGCGCCCGTGGTGGAAACCGCGCCGTAGGCGCTGCCGCCGGCGGGCGTCCAGGGATTGGCATACATCTTCGGGTCGATCGGCTGGCCGACTGGAAGGTGCATGTAGACTGCCGAGCCAGACGGCGTGCCGTCGGGATTCACAAGCTGGGCCGCAACGGCGGTGTGTATCTGGTTCAGCGCGTCAAGCAGTGCTTGCGTGATGCCGCCGGTGACCTGAAGATCGTTACCAGGCATGAGAACTCTCCTTGTTTGTTGCGGCGTTGGACCATGGATCGTCACGCGGACGGGGAAAGACCAACGTCAGATTGCGGATGTGCAAGGCCCGCGCTCCGTCGATCCGGGAGCCCTGGCCCAAGAGCAAGTTACGTCTCGTTCAGACATCGGCCGAGCAGACAATCACCAGGTCAGGAATGCCCTTGCCGGGCCCAGCCGCCTCCTTGGCTGCCGAGCATCTCCCAGCCGAA
The DNA here is from genome assembly GCF_040319365.1 of Mesorhizobium sp. M0923. Taxonomy (NCBI): domain Bacteria; kingdom Pseudomonadati; phylum Pseudomonadota; class Alphaproteobacteria; order Hyphomicrobiales; family Phyllobacteriaceae; genus Mesorhizobium; species Mesorhizobium sp. M0923. The sequence continues at coordinate 145,771 of NZ_JAMYNW010000014.1, forward strand.
GTCTGCGGCTGTGCCTTCCGGGCACGCGTCACTAGGGCGATGGCTTCCCGCGGACCTGTGCCTGTGACAAAACCCGTGAGTGTCTGAGCCGGCTAGGCATCGACAAGGTAATCGTGATACAGCGAGTGGATACTCCGGCCATTGTCGCGGGCCTGCAGAATTCTCTCCCATAGTCCGAGATGAACCTCGCCGGGAGCGCCTTGGTGGACCACTCCGTTGAGGAACCGGATATGCCGGCGAATGTTGTCGTCGAAAGAGAGGCCTGCCGTGCGAATGTCATCATCGCCAAGCCCCTCGTCGAAGCTTCCGCCTTGCAGCTCGTCCCTGACATGACCGGACACCGCTGACAGGAAGACTTCGAAGCTGACGCCTTCCGGCAGCCCGCCTGCGGTCTGCTGGACGTTGTAGAAGTCTCTGCTGATGTAGTCGTCCTGATTGTTCTCGTCGAGAACGTGGTTCATAATCTGCCAGGTCCGGTCGCCAGCTTCGTCGGCCGAACCCTCGAAAAGATTTAATATCCGGTATGCTCTATCCTGCCATGTAGACATGTTTTGATCCTCATCGGGCTGCTTGCATGCGCGGTTTCGCGAGCGGGGTAGCCCCTCGAGGGGCCGGACGAAGCGGTTGTTTGTTTTCGACGGATTGAGTTTCTCTGACCGCAGCTTACGGATGGCTTACAGATCGAAATTTTTTGGATTCATTCGCTCTGGAAGAAACCACACGCAAGTGGATTGCATCGAAAGCCCGGTTCCGCCGGTCTATCACCCGCTCGCAGCGCGAGTAGTCTTGAACGCCGCTGGGGACACGCAGGTACGCTGCCCAAGCGCAGAGTCTATCGCTCCGGTCTCTCAGTGTTTCCGATCCCGGATTGCTGGTTAGACAAAACCGCCCCGCACACGATCGACCTGGGATTGCCCGTGAAGTTATCGGGCCGTGCAAAGAAGAGGTTCGGAGCACGCTGGCAAGACGCAGCTCACGGATGGCTTACGGGTTTTGGGCGTTCAAGATCTCAGATACGGACGCACCAGCGTGCGGATCACGTGTGAGGATTTGTATTCCCCGTTCGCTCCAACCGCCCTTTCGTAGCGCGAGAAGTCGTCTACAGCTGCGGCAGGATCACTGCTGGACAGACGTTCCCTGATGAGGGCTTGGTACACTCTTTCCGAATCTGGGTAGTACTCGAGTGCTCTCAGATAGGCTTCTCGCGCCCGGAAACCTTCTCCGGCATTCTCCCAATGTCTTCCGACGTTGATCGCCAGGTCGATATAGCCGTCCCGAACCTTGTCGGCCACCGGTATCGCCCAAGACGGAAGAGAACCCGGTGACAGTGGCGGGCCGGGGAATCTCGCCAGAAGCTGTTCCTTTTCGGGGGCTGTCGTATCCCCTTTCCTGGAAAGACCGCGGTTGAGACGGGCTTCCCAATCAGCAAGGTCGACCCACACCTTATCCGGGGGCAGACTGATCCGCCCCTCCCTCTGGACGATGAAGTCGCCCTTGCCGAGCGTCTTGCGCAGGCGGTGAAGGGCTTGCTCGCACGCCGGTTTGGCTTGATCCCCGTCGAGATCGGGCCAAAGCCAGTCATGAATGCTTTCGAGGGGACAGGTCTGGTCGCGCGCCAGGGCGAGAACCCGCAGGATATCGAGGGCACGCGTCGGCGATTTCGATCCGAGATCGAATTGAGTTCCGTCGAGCTCGATCCTGAAGCCGCCCAGTACAAAGATCTTCAGTGGCCATGGCCATTTAGCAGGCCGTCTCATTGGCGGGACGAGACGCCGCGTCTGAATGACCGAATGGCAGAGATCCGCTTCAATTCCGCGGTCAAGTGCATCCGCCAGCAGTTCGGCGAGGAGATCGGGCAGGTTGAGTAGGATTGCAGACGGGTTGACGGCCCTCAGGGCTGCCATGAACTCCGTCAGTTTCTCTTCATAAGCGGCTCCGCCCCTCCATTTCTCTTCAAAAGCGGCAGCGGCAAGAATGCAAATCTTCACCCGTTCCCGCGGGCCGCCGTCCAGCCGATCGACGACATCTGCCAACAGCGAGGCGGCCTCAGCCGGTCTTCTGTCGGCGAGAAGAACCTGGAATTTGGTGACATAATGCGGCCAGCGCTCGACCATCGGCTCGTTCGCCTCTTCGATCGCGGTCATGAACGTGTCGCAATCCCTGTAGGCTTCGACGAAGCTGCCTTGCCGCGCATGCATGGCGGCTCGGCAATCTGCGACTACGGCCACCTGAGTTGTGAAGCGGCTGTCCGCGATTTCGCCGAGCCTTGTCACGAGATCTGCGAAGCCGGCGAAATCATTGCGCAGCTTGAGCAGCAGCTGGAGATGGTAGAGACCGCTGAACTCGACGCTTTTCAGGGCTTCCCTCTCGCCCATCTCGATCGCCTTGCGAAGGGCGTCTTCGGCCGAGGCATATGGAAACCCGCGCCTCGAGAATGAAAAATACCTGCCGCTGGCGGCGCCGAAAGAGACCAACCACATGCCAAGCACCCAAGGCGTCACCTTCGGGTCGTTCAATTCGGAAGCGACGCTGTCGACCGCCTGTTCGAAGATGTCCTGCCGCCCTGACCAGACCGCATGATCAACAAGGGCTTCACTGGCAAGCAATCTCAGGTCAACCGGAACTTCACCAGTCGGATTCGACAGCTGTTGCAGGAGCTCGTCGGCGATCTTCACTCCTGCCTGTGCGGTCTCTTCGTCGGCCTCGCCGTAGTCAACCGCGCGCAACATGCCGACACCAACCAGCATCCGCTCTCTCGGGACAAGATCGGGTTGCCTCCCGCGAAGGATGGCGGCTGCCCTTCGCGTCCACCCGTCCAGGCCCCCGTGCGTCCGCCAGCTGCTTGTCTTTACGAGCACGGCGCGGATTACGGTCAGCCACTGCCCCCGCAAATCGCCGTCCTTCTCGAACGCCTCCCAAGCCCGTGAGAACCATCGCTCGGCTGCGGCGTCGTCAGGAACGTGAGCGGCCCCGATCCAGTGGAGAAGCCAGCCTTCCAGTTCTTCAGCAGGAAATCTGGTGCCCCATTCGATCAAGGTAGCCCTGCGGCCTTGGGACAGCATCGCCTCGGCGTGCTCGATGACCAACTCGCGGGCAAGCGGCCAGGCTTCTGCTTGGAGAGCCATCGATACGGCAGCGTCGACCAATCCTGCGTCGCGCAGGACCCGAGCTGCCCTTTCGCGCAAACTTGCCTGCTCTTCCGGCGGCAGCCGCGCTTCGAAGAGCCTGGACAGGTAGTCGCGCAGGAGGTCGTGGAACTGGAATCCTCCGCCTCTGAGGCCTGTTCGGGTGACCAACAGCTGCATTTGAAAGAGCCGCTCCAGCACCGGGCCGCCGACTCTGGGTCCGAGCAAGGCGTCGGCAAGACCGGAATTGATTTCGGGAAGCAGATTAAGCTTCAACAGGGTGTTCTGGTCGTCGCCTGGAACGTTCTGCAGGAACAGTCTGCCGACCACCTCCTGGAAATTTCCCTGCCCCAGAGGCATGGCGCTCATCAACTGTGGGGTACTTGATTTCTGGTTGGCGATCATGACCAGGCCGACCGCCCACCCCTTGGCGGCGGCGACCTCGATCCCCTTCTCATGGCCTGGTTCCCTGAGACCGACGAGGCAGCGTGCTTCGTCCTCCGAGAATTCCAGTGCCGTCTGGCCGATGACCGGCAGCTTGCCTGCGAGCGCGAGTTCGGCCACGCCCCCACCAGGCAGTGTACGCGATATGCAGATGCACCGGACCGTGTTGGGCAATTCCCGCAGCAGGACAGCCAGAATTTCGCGGAATTCTGGTGTATCGGCACGGTGAATATCGTCGAGGACGATGACCGTGTCCGGCACCATCTGCGCCAAGTAAGCGCGGAAGAACAGACGCGCGAATGCAGCAGCATCCTCCGCATATTCGGTTCCGAAAACAGGAAGGCTGAGTTCCCGCGCCCCAGGCGACATCGCCAGATAGTAGAACAGCCGGGCGATATCCTGGTCCTCGTCATCGACGCGATACCAGACATGCGGAGCCCGCTTTTCCTGGAGGTAATCGATGACTGCGGTGGTCTTCCCGTATCCGCCAGGGGCAGCAATCCAGCACATGCCGGATTCCAGGCACCTGTCGACCAGTGCAGCAATGCGCGGCCGCCGCGAGATTCCCGCGGGTCTTGGCATTGAAAGTTTTGCTATCGTGCCGCCGTGCACCGCCGCATCCAGATCCACCAGGCTGCACTCTTATAGCAGATGATGGGCCGGGTGCGCGTCATTTCAGCATGTAAGCCAAACGTAAGCGCGGCTCGGTCACTGTCGACATCGTTCCAACTTATGGAGGAAACCATGCCGACCGCAACCGTTCAAACCATCTATTGTGTCCAGCCCGCCACCGGAACCGACTTCGCGGCCAACCAGGCGCTAGTCGACGCCATCATGGGCCTGACGCCGCAATTCATCCACAACGACTTCGCCGGCAGCCTGCTGCAAGGGATCAAGTCACTGCCAAGCGTTCTTGGAGCGATCGACGCCATACGGGCCGATCCGGACAACCTGTTCATCACCACCGGGACTGAAGGCAATGTCGATGACGCTGTCTGGCCCTCTCCCGGAGCCACCAGGGAAGTCAATGCGGACCAGTCGTTCGAACCTGGCCTCGTGCTGCCGTTCGAGTATAGCCAGAATCTCTCTCTTTGGGATGAAGACGGCCCTCTTAATGGCAACGATCCACTCGGCTCCGTCACCATGGACAAGGAAGAACAAGGCATGGGTCCAATCGCCAAGATCGCCCGCTCAGCGATTGAGGGTTCGGCCTACTACGTCATTTACCGGATTGACTGACCGCGCGACAGGCATCGGGTGATGTCCACGGTCGCCGACAACACCTCAGCGAGCAGAAAGCAGCGGGCCGTGACCACCCCGTAAGCCATTCGTAAGCTCGGGCAGGTGAGCATTCCGTCTCGCAACAAGTTGATGGAGCAATGACCATGCGTCCCTACTCTCTGAACATAAGCCGCATCAAATGTCATTCGACGAACGACTATACAGGTTCTGACGACCTTGTTGGAGTGATGGGTCCTGTTCGCTTCCCGATTGGATCCTTCACTCCGGGAAACGACTACAATCTCGACATCAAACAGATCGTTCCAGCCGGTGAATTCTACCTTAATATTATCGAGACCGACCTTTCAGGCGATGACGAGATAGGGATGATCGACCTGTCCGCGATCATGGATTTCCAAACCGTGAAAAACGTGCAGGGCGCGGATGCCAGTTACGACATCACCATCCTCGTCCAATCCGTATCAGACTAGCTCTAGCATGCGCGATCCGCACTCGAAGCAGGATCGCGCCTGCTCCGCCTTGGATGTCTGGTGCCTCCGGCGAGGGTGGCCTCTCCGCGCCAGGAACTGCTCCGAACTCAAGCTCGGCGAGCGATCCGGTTCCGATCGAGCTTCTTGACATGCATGGATCGGTTTCGGTCGGACCGTTCTTTGAAGACCTTGCAGAGAAGGTCATGGACATCAAAGACGTCTGGGAGCTGTTCCCGGGGCGGAGCGCCCGGCCCTGTAATTTTGGTTCCGAAACGGGAACTCGACAGATGGCTTGGGGTAGCGCCTCCCGACGACGCTTGAGCCTTCCTGCTAGGAATGTGGGGAGGACGCCGCCAACTAGCCCCTTAGACTGCACTCTGGCGGCCAGATAGAATCATGCAGATTATACTCTGCTGAACTGGTTTATTTAAGAGTAATGCCAATAGGCCCATCAGGAGATTGAAATGCTTACTCAAGTAACCGTACCTTACTCTCCCGGCTACGACTATGGAAAAGGTGTCGATCTTGCGACGGGTAGTCCGATGGGTCATGTCGTCGATGGCGCATTTTCCGGCGTCGACGATGCAATGGGGTCCATATCTTCATTCGACATACGCCGTATTCACACCACCGCCGAACTCGAAAAGTCGCTGAGCATCAATGTCGAAGCGAGCGGCGGGTGCGGGTGCTTCTCCGCGTCCGGAAGGTTTGACTTCGCCCAAAGTTCCAAGATCCAGAGCAGTTCCCTGTTCCTGCTCATCTCCGCCAAAGTAACGCTGCCCTTTCACGGCATCGACGAACCAAAGCTGAGCGGCTCGGCGGCGGCGATATCGAGCAATCCCGAGCTCTTCCAATCACGCTACGGGAACATGTTCGTGAACGGGGTAGGACGCGGCGGGATGTTCCTGGCCGTCCTGCAGATGGATACAGCCAGTTTCGAGGAGGCCCAAGCCGTTTCGATGGAGTTGTCGGGGTCCTACGGGCTGTTTTCTGCCGACGCCAAGATGAAAATGGCAGAGGCATTTCCATGAAGACGTGCGCACGACCGTCTACCACGAAGGCGGCCCGATCAATCTGATCATGGGGGACGTAACGGATCCCAGCCAGATGTATGGGCTTCTCCAGCAATGGCTGAACGCATTCCAGACCGATCCGAACGCCAATGCCGTTCCTTATTTCGTCACCCTAGCTCCAATCTCCATCGCAGATGGACCGATCCCGCCGAACGCAGCGCAGGTCCGGCAAGCCCAGGATGTTCTGGTTGAGTGCGCGAAGGAGCGCAGCAGCCGGCTAGACCAGATGAACCTGATGGACTTCATTACGCTCAATCCAGGCAAGTTCACCTTCACGGCACCGACAACCCTGCAGATGGTTCAGGAGGCATTCCGTGGTTTCCAAGTCGATATAGACATCATCGCGCAAGCCGCCGCCGCGGCGATCAACGATCCTAAAACAGCGTGCCTGCCGGTTGATTTCGCCGCGAAGCAGACGCCGGCCCGGCGTTTCCCGCAAGGGCTGACGCCCGATCCATTTCCGGAAGGCGCGAAGGGGCTGAAAAGCGTTTATGCAGACAAGGGAAAAATGATGGTCAGCCGCGACGCGTTGTTGAGCGGGATGCGAGAACTAGAGCCAGACGGCCCCGCCAAGACCGGGTTTGATATTGGCGTCGCGATGCCCGGAGCAGACACGCTATGGGGCCCGGGAAAGCAGCTTTTCATGGATGGCCTTGATGCTGACGAGCGCGTTGGCTGCGAGGATTCAGCGTTCTTCATTGTCGCCCGGAATGCGCAACTCGGCCTCGCGACCGTCGGCGCGAAGATCGCGGAGAAGACCTCGACGGATGCCTTTAAGGCTGCCCGCACTGCAGAGCCGCCCGGCATGTACACTCTGGGCTTCGACATCGCCTCGGGCCTCTTCGGCGACGCGAGGCTCGGCGCGCGCGGCCACACCGCACGGGGCCCCGGATCCCTGGGGATCAGGGCAGCCCTCGACCCGAGAGGTCAGCGCGGCTTTGATGCAGCGATGACGCTGTACTCGGTTGCCTGACGACGGGAGCGTCTGATCAACAGGCCAGAGAGCACATTCTCGTTTCACTGCTCAAGCCTGTCAGGCACCGAAAACCACCAGATCGGCCAGCTTGAAGAGCGAGCGCAGGCTTGATTGGAACGGCTGGAGACTCGGCGCCCGTCGGTTCAATGCGTCAAATTTTCGTCTGGACGGGCTGCTGAGCCCAATGGGATCATTTCTGGTTCGGTGAGCGGGATGTGCAGAAGCGCACCATCCCGCGATTTTGCCAACTCGCGCCGGGCGTTCGTTATGGCCGGTCGGCTCGCCAACCGAGCCGCGACTCGATGCGGCGCGCACTGGTCTTGACCATCGTAATCAAATCCGGGTTCTTTTGCTTCAGCTTCATATCCGGGACGACGATCGAGATCGTCGCACGGCAGGCTCCTTGATTGTCACGGATGGGAGCCGCAATGCAGGCAACTGAAAAGTCAGATTCACCAGCCTGGATGGACAGGCCCAGCTCCAGTGCTGTGGCGGCCGCCCGAGCGAGCACATCCTCGTCCGTCTCGGCTCGACCGGTCGGAGAGGCGATCGCGGATCGGGCGAAAATGGCGCGGCGTTCGGCTTCCGGCAAATGGCCGACGAGCAGCCGGCCCGACGCGGTCCAGTTCAGCGGCGTCCGGGTCCCGACGCGAGATGTAACCTGGAAATGATCTTTGCCCTCTTCCATCGCAAGCACGACCATATGGTCACCGTCACGGCCGCATAGCTGGATCGTCTCTTTCGAACTCTGAGCCAGTTCGTGCATCTCCTGCGTTGCCACGTTGAGCAGGTCCAATGTGCGAGCGTAGGTCAGGCCGTACTGATAGAGCCGCGGACCCAGCCAGAGCAGGCCGCCGTCCTTGCGGTCCAGCAGTTCCTTTTCGACCAGATCGTCGACGATGACGTAGATCGTCGACAGGGGGGCGCCGATGTCGTGCGCAATCTCATATGCAGTTGCTGGCCGCCCCTGCTTTTGCAGATAGTCGAGTATCTGCAGCGCACGGTCGATACCGCTGGTGCGCGAGCGGCGGGGTTCCCGCGGGTCTTCGGCGGGGTTCAGGTGCAGGTCGGGCGCTATCGTGGGCATGGCATTCTCGGTTTTGCGGGCACTGTAAGGCAGCCGGGGCATTTACCACAGCCAGCCTCAATCCGGCCAGTTGAGGATCGCAGCCTCGCGGGCCATGAGACGCTCGTTCCATGGTGTGGCGATGATCGCATTCGACTTGCGCGCGCCATCAAGCTCCTCGGCAAGCCGTGCCGCCACAATGAATTCTTCGTCGGGATGCAAATTGCATGGATCGAGGAAGAAATAGCCGTGCTCGACTTCATGATCGCGGACGACCACCGGCGGATTGCCAGCTGCCAGCCGGTCGGCCAGATCCCAGGCTGTAATGCGCGATTCGGCGGCATTCACCCACACCTTCAAGCGATCGAGCGGATTGCTGGTCGGGTCGGGTACGATAGCGGCGGTGACGCCAGGCCGCCCCTCGAGTGCTTGCGCCCAGCAGTCGAGCGCTCGGCGTTCGCGAGCGCGAATACCCGCATGGTCACGCGTTTTCCAGGCCTGGAGAGCAGCGAGCGCACCGACGATGCCTTCCTTGCCGACCTTCATGCCGCGCCCGATGCCCCGGTTCTGCAAGTAGACGTCGCGCACCCGCGCCTTCGTGCCTGCGACGATACCGGATGTCGGGCCGCCCAGGAATTTGTGACCCGAATACAGCACCAGATCGGCTCCGCTGGCGAGAAAGCCCGCCAGATCGTATTCGGACGCTGCGTCGACGATGACCGGGACCCCGCGTGCACGGGCGGTTTCGACGAACATCTTCAGCGGGATTTGCCCATACTCGACGACATGGTGCGACACGACGTAGATTGCTGCAGCAGTGCGCTCGGTGATAGCGCCTGAGAGCTGATACGCCGAGGCGCTGGTCGCCTGACCGACCGGCACGACCTTGGCGCCGGCGAGACGGATCGCCTGTTCGATCGGTGCGCCGTAGCTGACCATGTGGCCGGACTGGATGACGATCTCGTCTTTCAGTCCAGCGGTATCCGGCAGCCGTTCGATCGCGGCAAGGTCCGGGCCCGTCATGCTGGCCGCCACGGCCAGGCTGATTGCCGCGGAACAGGAGGCGGTGATGAAACCGGCCTCCGCGCCCGTCAATTCGGCGATCACGGCGCTGGCCTTGCGATGCAGATCGGCCATTTCGACAAACTCGGTGAGAATGCCGGACACAGCCTCGACAGCCGTGGGAACGACAATGGAGGCGCCGAGCGAGGTCATCGTGCCTGAGACGTTGATGACGGGCCTGAGGCCCAACTGGCTGCGGATATCTTCGACAGGCATGGTCTTGTGCTCCGACTATTCGATGCGACTAATCAACGGCGATGACGGCTTCAATTTCGACGCTGATCCCTCCCGGCAGTGATCCGTGACCGACCGCAGAGCGGGCATGGGTGCCGCGCTCGCCGAAAACGTCGATGAGCAGGTCCGAGCAGCCGTTGATCACTGCGGGGTGATCGGCGAAATCCGGCGTGGCGTTTACCATGCCGAACAGCTTTACCACACGTCGCACGCGGCACAGATCGCCGAGCGCTGCGTGCATGACGGCAATGAGGTTGACACCGGTCAGCCGCGCATGGGCATAGGCCTGATCCACGGTCACGTCGGCACCGACCTTGCCCGTATAGACCCGGCCGTCGGCCTCACTCGGCCCCTGGCCGGACAGGAACAGCAGCTTGCCCTCCTGCACGTGTGTGACAAAATTGGCGATCGGCGGCGGCGCCTCGGGCAGCGTTATTCCAAGCGCCAAAAGCCGGTCGTAGGGCGTGCTTTCCGGTCGCTTCATGAGCTCGGAAAAAGTCATACACAAACTCCAATCAGATCGTTTTTTGGTTGTGCCGGATGCAGGCCACGTGATGCCCGCCGCCGATATCGTCGACGGGCGGAATGATCCCGGCGCAGGCAGCAATTGCGTCCGGACAGCGGGTGCGGAAGACGCAGCCGGAAGGCGGGTCAATCGGGCTTGGAATGTCACCACGCAAGGCGACGTGAGTGCGTCGGCGGGTCGGGTCGGGCACGGGTGCTGTCGCCAGCAATGCCTTGGTGTATGGGTGCCGCGGCGCGGCGTAGAGAAGACGGCTCGGACCACGCTCCATGACGCGGCCGAGATACATCACCACCACTTCGTCGCAAAGGTATTCGACCACCGAGAGGTCATGCGCGATGAACAGCAGCGTCAGGCCGAGCCGCTTTTGCAACTCACCGAGCAAGTTGAGCACCTGCGCCTGCACCGACACGTCAAGCGCCGAGACCGGCTCGTCGGCGACGACGAATTCCGGCTCGACGGCGAGCGCGCGTGCAATGCCGATGCGCTGGCGCTGGCCGCCGGAGAATTCGTGCGGGTAGCGCGTGGCGTGATCAGGCGACAGGCCGACCAGGGTCAGCAGTTCGGCGACCCTGTCGGCACGTCGCTTGCCTCGCGGAAAGCCGCGCGCGTCGAGTGCCTCGCCGATGATGGCGGCGATGCGCATGCGCGGGTTGAGGCTGGAGAATGGATCCTGGAACACGATCTGCAGCTTTTGCCGATAGCCGCGCATTTCACGTGCGGACAGCGAAAACAGATCGACGCCGTCGAACAGCGCTTTGCCTCTGGTCGGCTCCACCAGCCTGAGGATGGCGCGCCCGGCGGTGGTCTTGCCGGAGCCGGACTCGCCGACCAGCCCGACCGTCGAGCCGCGTCCGACATCGAAGCTGACATCCTCGACAGCATGAACGATGCGGCCATTGCGGGCGGGAAAGTGCTTTGTCAGACCCTGCACGCTGAGCAATGGCGCAGTCGCCGCACGACTTGGTATCACCCCGGCGCTCACAGCTCTGCACTCCTGATGCAACGGGAAGCGCCGTGCAGTCCTGCCGGCATCAATGGCGGCGGTGCCGCGCGACACGGCGCAATGGCGAAGTCACAGCGCGGCTCGAAGGCGCAACCCGGCGGCAATGCGGTGATCGGCGGCACGCTGCCGGGAATGGAATAGAGCGCCCGGCGCTTGCCGTCGTCACCGATGTCGCGCGCGGCATTGGGCGTGCAGGCCAGCAGCCCTCTCGTGTAGGGATGGCGCTGGTGCGCAAACAGGTGGTTGACCGGTGCCTGCTCGACGACACGGCCGCCGTACATGACGACGACATCATGGGCGATCTCGGCGACGACACCGAGATTGTGGGTGATGAAAAGGATCGACATGCCCATCTCGACCTGCAGGCGACGCAAGAGATCGAGGATCTGCGCCTGGATGGTGACGTCGAGGGCCGTAGTCGGCTCGTCGGCGATCAGCAGCGACGGACTGCAGGCGAGTGCCATGGCGATCATGACGCGCTGGCGCATGCCGCCGGACATCTGGTGCGGATAGTCGTCGAGCCGCGAGACGGCGTCCGGAATCTCGACATGCTTCAGCATGGCGAGCGCACGGCTGCGCGCTTGCTCCCGGGTCACCGGCTCGTGCAGCGCGATCATTTCGCCGATCTGATCGCCGACCGTTAAGAGCGGGTTGAGGCTGGTCATCGGCTCTTGGAAAATCATCGCGATTTCCCGACCGCGGACCTTGCGGAATTCCTTCTGGGTAAATCCGGCGAGGTCGTGGACACGCTCCTGCCGATCGCGGAACAATATCTGGCCGCCGGCGATCCTTCCGGGCCGTGACAGCAGGCCCATGATCGACAGGCTGGTCACCGACTTGCCGGAACCGGATTCTCCGACCACGGCCAGAGTCTTGCCGTGCTTCAGGTCGAAGGTGACGCCATCGACCGCCTTGGCGGTAAGACGGCGGGTCTGAAACCAGGTCCGCAAGTCCCGAACCGACAGGATGACGTCGCTGGCGATCGCGCCGCTCATGATTTCCACCCGCAATGCGGACAGACGTGCACACTGCCCGCAGAACCTTCCGGCGGCAGGTGGCGGTGGGCAATGATCGCCTCGGCACCGAGGATAGCGTGGCGAGGCTCGAACAGCCGGTGCAGCGTACTTGTCGCCCCTTGCGAATCCTTCACGGTGAGCTCGGCGTCGGCGAGGTCGAACAAAGTGAATTCTGCCGGCCTGCCCTTTTCCAGCAGTCCGTCGGCGGGCAACCGGATGGCGCGGCGCGGCGCCGTCGTCGAGGCCGTCACCACATCGTCGAATGCCATGCCGAGCGACAACAGCTTCGACATGGTGGTTGCCATATCCCACACCGCGCCGTCGAGCGAGCGGTTGTGCAGATCGGTCGAGATCGTCTTCGGCGGCAGACCGCGCTCGAGCGCCGCCTTGGCGACATCGAAGGAGAACGAGGCGCCGCCGTGGCCGACATCAAGCACAATGCCGCGCTGCGCCGCATCCTCGGCGAGCCGATAAAGATCGTCGTCCTCGATGATCGAGCCGCCGGCCTTGCCATTGAAGCAATGAGTGACGATGTCGCCTTCGCTCAGCAGGCCGAGAACATCGTCATAGAGTGGCGGCGGCTCACCAACGTGCACCATCAGCGGCAGCTTGAGGATGCGGCTGAGCTTCTTCGCCAGCCGGACCGGCGTCAGGTCCCAGCCGCCGGTAATGACGTGGCTGGCACGCACCTTCAGTCCGACGATGACGTCGCGGTTGGCCTCGACGGTTGCAATGGTGCGGTCGATGTCGATCGAGCGCATGTCGGTCAGCTCGCTGACACGGTTGCAGGCGACGAGACCGATCGAACCTATGTTCAGGAACGCGTATATATTCTCTCGCGCCGGCTCTATAATGAACTCGCGAAAGCCGTGGAAATTGGCTTCGCCGGCTGAGCCGGCATCGACCATCGTGGTGACGCCTCGGGCGGCGCCACATTGCTGCGGCCGCAGCGAAATGTCGGTGCCGCCGTACCAGACATGCACGTGAAGATCGGTCCAGCCGGGCGACAGGAACGCGCCATTGGCGTCAAGCATCGTCACATCCTCGCCGGCGGCAATGGTCGAACCGGTTTCGGCGATACGGCCATCCTTGCCGATCAGCACGTCGATCGTCTGGCCAAACTCGCCGCCGAAGCCGACTGGTTTTGCGCCCCGGATCAACAGCGGCCTTTCGGTTTGGGAAGAGCGATTGCTGAACATCAGATGTCCTTTGCGAGACGAGGGTCGAGAAGATCGCGCAAGCCGTCGCCGACGAGCTGCAGCGACAGCACGGTGATGACGATGGCGCCGCCCGGAAACATCATGATCCAGCCGGCCTGATCCATGTATTGACGGCCGGTGGCGATCATTGTGCCCCAGGTCGGGATGTCGGGCGATATGCCAACGCCGAGGAAGGACAGACCGGCCTCGGCCAGGATGGCGTTGGCGAAGATGAAGGTTGCCTGCACCAGCAATGGAGAGGTGACGTTGCGCAGTACGTGCCGCACCAGGATAATCGGCGTCGGCACGCCGAGTGCGCGGGCCGCCTCGACATAGGGCAGTTCGCGAATGACCAGCGTCGAGGCGCGCACGACGCGTGCGAGCCGCGGCGCATAAACCACGCCGAGGGCGACCACGACATTGACGGCGGTGGCGCCAAGTGCCGCCACGAGTGCAATTGCGAGCAATATGTCGGGAAAAGCCATCATGGCGTCGATCAACCGCGACACCGGCGCGTCGAGCCTTCTGAAGAAGCCGGAAGTCAGTCCCAAAACGACACCGATGATCGAGGCGAAGATCACGACAGCAAAGCCGACCGCCAGCGAAGTGCGCGCGGCGTAGAGCGTGCGGGTAAAGATATCGCGCCCGAGATCGTCGGTGCCGAACAGGTGGTCGAGGCTCGGCGGATGCAGCCGACTGGCAATGGAGAGCTTAGTCGGTGCGTAGGGGGCGATGACCGGCGCGAGGATCGCGGCGAGCACGATGGCGATCAGTACGGCGATGCCCACCGCCGCCGTCGGCCGCGTCATCAGCCGCGAAAGCATATTTGGCTCCGCCTGGAGCGGCACCGAGATAGCGGCCATCAGTAGCGAACCCTCGGATCGACAGCCAGATAGAGCATGTCGATGGCGAAATTGACCAGGACGTACAGCCCGGCAATGACCAGCAGCGCGCCTTGGATAACCGGATAGTCGCGCCGTAACACCGCCGAGACGACCAAGCTGCCGACGCCGGGCAGGCCGAACACCGTCTCGGTCACCACCGCACCGGAAATGAGCAGTGCCGCGGTCAGGCCGATGACGGTGAGGATGGGGATCAAGGCATTTCTGAAGGCATGCTTCAGCACCACACGCCATTCGCTCATGCCTTTGGATCGGGCGGTCCGCACATAGTCGTCATTGAGCACGTCGAGCATCGAGGCACGCGTGAAGCGGGTGATCAGTGCCGAGCTTATGAGACCGAGCGCCAGCGCCGGCAGCACCAGATGGTCAAGCCGGTCGGCAAACGAAGCTCCCGGCCCGCCATAGCCAGATGTGTCGAACCAGCCGAGCTTCACGGCGAAGAACTGAATGAACACAAGGCCGAGCCAGAAGCTCGGCACGCTGGCTGCGAACATGGCAATGGTGGTTGCTGCCTGGTCGAAGATAGAGCCGCGCTTATAGGCCGACAGGATTCCGACCGGCAGCGCGATGAGCGTTGCGATTACCAGGGAGAAGACGGTGAGAAAAAACGTCGGTTCGGCGCGTTGGGCGAGCGCGGTCGTGACCGGCTCGCCGAGGAAGATCGACTGGCCGAAGTCGCCTTGGACGACATCGAGAACGTAGCGCCCGAATTGTTCGAGGATGGAACCGTCGAGCCCGAGCTTGGACCGCAGCGCGGTTATATCGGCGGCCGTGGCGTCTGGACCCAGCATGACTGCCGCCGGATCGCCGGGCGTCACCCGTACGATGACGAACACGATCGTGACGACCAGCGCCATGACGACGATCATGCCGAGAAGTCTGTTGAGGATTGAGCGCAGCATCTGCGTTATAGTCCCTGAGCAATCATCGAACGGTTTGCCGGGCGCCACGGTTCTTTGTCGGCCGGCACCCGGCCGCCTATCCTTGGGTTGAGGCGGAAGGTGGGAGGAGCCGTCTCAGTTGCCTTCCAGATAAGCGTTCCAGAAATAGGGCCATGGCGCCGGCGTCACGCCTTTCAGCTTGGGAGCCTGGGCGGCCAAGGCGTTGAAGTCGCCGACCTTGAACGCTGGAACCTCGTCGTAGATCGCCTTCTGGACATCTGCGAACAGCGCGACGCGCTTGGCCGGATCGGCTTCGGCGTTGAACGCATCAAGCACCTGGTGCTTGCGATCCGAAACCCACCAACCCGGAGAGGAGTCCGACATTATGCCGGTCAGCGACGGCTCGGGCAGGAACGGACTGTGGCTAATGTAGATGTCCCACAGCGCCGGGTCGGTGCGGTTCTTGGTCAGCGTCGCCCATTCGACCACGTCGAGCTGGACCTGGAAGCCGGCGGCTTTCAGATACTCGGCCGCGACCTGCGCCAGCTTGTAGTGGAACTCGTATTGGCGGCTGGTGAGGATGCGCAAAGGCTTGCCGTCATAGCCGGCTTCCTTCAGCAGCGCCGCAGCCGCCTCAGTGTCGCCATCGGGCTTGTAGGGCTCGGTGCCGGCGTCCGTGTGCCAGGCAAAGCCTTCGGGATATATGTCGCCGTCGGCTGCGAAGAACTCCTTCGATCCGAATGCGGCGAGCAGCATGTCGTTCGGCGCCAGCGCTGCTTGTATCGCCTTGCGGATGCGAATGTCGGAATTCAGCCCCTGCTTGGTATTGAGGACGAATACCGGCCAACCGAACGGCTTCAAGATGACCGGCTGGGTCTTGCCACCCGAGATCTTGTCAAAGGACTCGACCGGCAGCGAGTCAACATAGGCGAACTGGCCGGAGACAGCGCCTTCGACGCGCGTGTTCGCATCGGGAACCGGCACGAAACGGATTTCGTCGAGATACTGTTTTCTGGCGCCACCATAGCCGTTGGGTTCGCCGTCGCGCGACTTGTAGCCGTCGAACCGGGCAAGCTGGATGTACTGGTCCGGCTTGCGTTCCTTCAACATATAGGGGCCGGTACCGACGAAGCTGGTCAGCGGCTCCTGTCCCACGTTTTCGGACGGGATGATGATTGCGGCCGCATTGTTGAGTGAGAGCAGCGACAGAAGTGGCGCGAACGGCTTTTTCAGGGTGAGCTTGACGGTGTGGTCGTCAACGGCGTCGACCGTGGCGATGACTTCGGCTGCCTGCTTGCCGCGCGTGGCAATCTTCATCCAACGCTGCAGCGAAGCGACCACGTCGGCCGAATTCATATCGCTGCCGTCGTGGAACTTAACGCCGGTTCTGAGCGCGATGGTGTAGGTACGGCCATCCGGTGAAATCTGTGGCATTTCGGCGGCCAACAGCGGCGTGATGCCCCAGTCCTTGTCGAAGGTATAGAGCGTCTCGTAGATGTGCTGCGTGACAATGCCAACCAGATCGGCGGTCGAGGCCATCGGATCCAGTGTCGGCGGCTCCCCAATGGTCGCCACATCAATCACTCCACCTCTAGCGGGCTCGGCCCAGGCAGCGCCTGTCGCCGGCAGCATAAGCGCGGCGAGTGAAGCGACGATTTGCAAGAAACGCTTCATCTTGGTTCCCTTCGCTCTGTTCCATAGTAATGGAATTTATATCCTAGTTACGGACGAAGTAAACGCATCCGAATATGATGTCGTCAAGCTTTTTTCGCCCAGAGGACGTCGCGCGGCTGGAGTCGCTGATGATCCTCGTGCGCCAAGGCGTGGCCTCGCCGTAAGGCCTGCATCACGCGATCGCCCAGGCGCCTAGGCCGCGTGGTGGGATATCGGTGGCGGCGCGCTGAACCTGCTGTCTGCCGCCAGCGCACTGCTAAGCAGTCCTGAGCTCGCGCGATCGAACTCAGGTCCATGGAACACCGCCTCACCCGACGACGACTTTACGACCGCGCTGATCCTCGCCGGTTGGTCGCCTGGCAAGTAGCAGGCGACATGGCCACGTCAGTCCATACGATCAAGCTGGCATTAGCGGCTTGACGCGATCGACAATGGCGGCGACCGCTTCCTTCGGGCTCTTGCGACCGAGGACGGCGAGCTGAACCTCCTCGAGAAACGTCGACTGAGCGCGAGCGGCTTCGGGAAAAGCCGGAAAGGCCGGTCGCGCCTTGGCAAGGGCGGCTGCCTCGACCGTCGCCTGTGGCAGCGCCCCGGCGAACGACGGCTCGGCATAGGTCGAAGCGCGGACGGGGCCATTGCCGTTGCGCGCCATGTCGAGTGTGGCGGCCTTGCTCGCTACGAAGCGGATGTAGCTCCAGGAGAGCCTCTTGTCCGCCGAATTGGCGGGAATGGCCATTGCCCAGGATTCGACGACTGGGTGCATTTCCTGACCGGTGCCGAGGGTCTTGGAGCCGGGAAACTCGATCGGCTTGATCTTTCCCGGCGCAGTCGACTGTTCCTTGCTGTTGAGCTGCGCGTAGCGGGCGAAAGGCAGCACCGCGAAGGCAGCGCGTCCCTGCTGCATCCACGTCGCCATGTCGTCGTTGCGCGTTGTGGCGTAGCTGCGGGGAAGCGCCCCGGCCTTGAAGAGGTCGGCGAGCACGGACAGGCCCTTTTCCATCGCCTCCGGATCGGGAACCACCTTGAACTGCTTGTCGATGAAATCACCGCCGAACGCGCGGGCGAACATGACCGGGAAGACGGCGAGGTCGCTCGCAAGGATCATGCCGACGGCCGGCGTACCGGACTTGGAGGTGAAGGTCAGCTTCTTCGCCTGCTCGACCAGCTCCTCCAATGTGTTCGGTGGCGCCGAAATGCCGGCCTCCTGAAGCAGCTCCTCGTTGTAGAAAAGCCCCTGCGTGGCATGGCGCACGGGGATGCCGACGAGCTTGCCGCCGACGGTCATCGATTGGCGCAGGCCCTCGGCGATATCGTCGAAATCGTCGATCGGCTCGGCGTTCTTGAGGTCGTCGAGCGGCTCGAACAGCGAGGCGATCTGCGACGTCATGCGGTTGTCGATGACATAGCCGACGTTGAAATCGGTCTCGCTCAGGCTCGCCTCCCGGAATAACCGGTCCTGGAGCGGATTGCTGTCAAGCGTAGTCCAGGAGATCTGGGCGTTGTTCTTGTCCTCCCAGGGCTTGATGACATTGCCGGCGGCGCCGGTCGTCAGGTTGGCTTGGTGGACGCGATGGCAAAGCACGTTCAGCGTCTTTACCTGGGCATGGGCCAACCGACCCAATGCGCCCGTCGCGCCGGCGGCCATCGCGGTCGTCAGCAGGGCTCTGCGTGTCATGTGCAAAGGCATTGTCTTCCTCCCTTTCTCGGTGACGTCGTCACCCCTTGGTCGCGCCGGCGGTCAATCCGGCGACCAGAAACCGGTTCATCAGGACCACGAAGACGAGAACCGGCAGCAATTGGACGGTAGAGGCCGCAAAGAGCACGCCCCAGTCGACGCCGTCGATCGAACTGATCATCTCCGAAAGGACCAGAGGCGCGGTCTTGGCGTGGTTGGCGGTGAAGATATAGGCGAACAGAAACTCGTTCCACGCGAAGACGACTACGAAGACGGCGACGGCGAGCATGCCGGGCGCTACGAGCGGCAAGATGATCTTGACAAGGATCGTCAGCGGCCGCGCGCCATCGAGGACAGCCGCCTCGTCGAGTTCGCGCGGTACCTGATCGATGAACGTGCGCATCAAGAGCGTGCCGAGCGAGACAAAGAACGTCGCGTAGAGCAGGATCAGCACCAGATGGGTGTCGTTGAGCCCGAGCCGATTGACGACCGGGAACAGTGGCAGCGTCACGACGATCGGCGGGATCAGCCGCGATCCGATCAGAAACATCACCGATCCTTCCAGGAAACGGACGCCCCGATAGCGTGAGTAGGCAAAACCGGCGAGCATACTTGCCATGACGGCAAGCGCCGTCGCCCCGGTGGTGATGATCAGGCTGTTGACGAGCCCGTCGAAAAAGGCCGGCCAGCGCTGCCACAGCGAGGCGTAGTGCTCCAAGGTCGGTTCGAAGAAGAGCTCCGGTGGAACCGCGAAAATCTCGCGACCGGGTTTGAACGACGAGAGCACGATGAAGCCGATCGGAAACAGTGACCAGACGACGATTGCCGCAACAGCGAGCATCTTTCCGGCACCGATGGCGAGACGCCTAGAACGCATTGGCCAGGGATTCCTTGCGCAGCCGCCATACATAGCCAGTCGCAAGCAGCAGCGAGATGACGACCATCATCCACGCCGTCGCGGCCGCCGTGCCGAACGAGTTGTAGCGGAAGCCTTCCTGATAAAGATAAACGGAAACGACCTCGGTCGTGCGTGCCGGGCCGCCCTGGGTCAGGAGCCAGACCTCGGAAAAGAGGCGGAAGGCGAAGATGTAGCGGAAGAGCAGCGCGATGAGCATCGCTGGCGCCAGGAGCGGCAGCGTGATGTTGCGGAAGAGCTGGAACGCATTGGCCCCGTCGGTGCGCCCAGCCTCGTAGAGCTCCTTCGGAACCGCGAGTCGTGCCGCATAGAGGATGATGAATGTGAATGGCAGGTGCAGCCAGATCGTGAGCAGGCCGACGAGGACGAGGCCGTGGGAAGGGATGAACGTCCAGTCGAGCGTCGGCAGACCGGTATATCGCAGCATCAGCGTGATTGGGCCGACGTCCGGATCGAACAGGAAGCGCCACATTGCGACCGCCGTCACCTCGCTGATGGCGTAGGGAGCGAGCACCACGACGAGCATGACGCGCTGGAGGGGAAGCCCGGAAGCGAAAAGCAGGGCCAGGCCAAGGCCGAGCAGCAGTTCGATGTGAACCGCCACGGCGACGACGAGGACGGTGTTCCAGACCGAACACCAAAAATAGGGATCGGTGAGGACGCGGATGTAGTTATCGAACCCAACGAAGGTTGCCGATTGGCCGAATGACGAGGCTTCGAAACTCAGCCACAGGACGAAGATGGCGGGGAGCACGATGATCCCAAGCACCAGGAGGTGTACGGGCGTCGCATAGAGGTAGGCAGGCGAAAACGCGAAGCGCCGCCTCTTGGTCTCGCCAGCCGCTTCCGCCGTCCCCTCCCCCCTGTGGCCGACGGATGCCTCGGAACCAAATGCCATTGCTCCTCCCTGAGCGGTTGCGCGTCAGCCGTCCCTGGCGGCAAGTGGAACGGTGCCCTCCACCGTTGTCCTGTACATCACCCGGCGATATCCGGGATAATCGTTGATGGCGGTGTGCAGGACATGGGGATTGTTCCACATACCGAGCGTCTTCGGTTCCCAACGCAGCCTGCAGTTGAACTCGGGCCGGACAGCCCGCGCCATCAGGAAGTCGATCATCGGCTTGCTTTCTTCCTCCGTCATCCCCTTGAAATTGGTCATCACGCTGCTGACGAAGACATAGCGCCGGCCAGTCTCGGGGTGGCGACAGATCACAGGATGCTCGACGACGGCATTCTCGATCGCCTCGACATCGGCCTTGACGCCGAGCCGGCTGTGGGCCGCGTTGATGGCGAAGACCCCGCGGCCGCTATGGACGCCCGTCAGGCCTTGCAGGATCTCGACCAGCCGCGGCGAAAGCGAGTCATATGCCTTCTCGAGGCTGGAGAAGCAGGTGTCGCCGCCAACCGGCGGCACCTCCTCACCGTAGAGGATCGTAATGCCCGGCGGCTTCGGTAGCCAGGCGAGGTCCATGTGCCAGTCCTCGCCGATCACCTTGCCCGTGTCGTCCGGCTCGCGCACGAAGCGCACGATATCGTTAAAGCCGTCGATCGGCGTGTGCACCGGATTGCCGCTAAATGGTCCGAACCGGCGGGCGACCTTGTGGACGCCGGCGGCGTCAAGCTCCTGATCGCGCACGGCGAGCGCATGATACTTGTAGAGCGCGCGGCGAACGTCCTGGAAGGCATCCTCGCTCGCGCTCGCCAGATCGATCCCACGAATTTCTGCACCGAGCGCTCCAGTGAAGGGGCTGACCTCGAAACGAGTGAATGCGTCATCGCGCAGCACGTGATCCTCCCTAATACGCGCCTCGTCGCCATCATGGGCTGACTTACCTGCAAGTAAGTAACTTGAAAGCCAAAGGCTGTCAACTCACCCTCGCTTTGATCCACTGGATATCTAGCCTCGACCCGAGCCCTTCCCCGCATCATGCCAAGCGGCGCGGATGATCGCGGCGAGCGCTGCGAAGGTCCTGGCGACCTCGTCGAAGCTTCCGGTGTCCTGCGTCATTGGTGGACAGGACAGAAGGGTAATGCGCAGCATGTGCACGAGCTCGTCGCTGAGTGTGTGGGAGGAAAGCTCTCCGTCCTTCACCGCCTGGTCTACCGCATGACGCAGGCTCTGATCATAGACCCGGTTGACGCGCTCCAGGGCACGTTCCGCTGGTTCGCCGAGAACCGGGAGGTCGTGGCGAAGGCGCGAAAGCGGGCTCCACATATTGCGGGCTCCCTTGTCAGCATTGAAACGTTCGTAGAAACGGCGCAGATCCTCGAGCTGCATATCGAGACGGTCGAAGAACCGGATATCGGGGGTCGTCCAGAAGCGCTTGATGCGGGCCTCGGCGTTGGCGGCGAAGTCTGCGATCAATTCCTCCATCAGCTGACGCTTGTTGCCGAAGTGATGATGGATGTTGGCGCGCGTCGTGCCGATTGCCGTCGCTATATCGCCGAAGCTGAAACCATCGTGGCCGCGCAGGACATAGAACTCGGCCGCGACCTCTTTGATTCTGGTCCGCGTAGAGTGCGCCTCGTCACCGGGAGATCCTGAAATGTTGGCTCTCATATGCCTTCCGAAATTCATGCCGCTCGCTGCCGCGACGATCACTATGCCGGAACGAGCCGCAACCGCCCACCGACCGGCACCAGACGCGATCAGCGTTGCTATCACAAATTGCCATGCGATGTACCCGTCGTACTAGAGTCTCTTTCTACGCACTGGCGGAACTAATTTGCGCCAGGTGCAGACATTCGCGGTGGGGCGGGTGAGTAGATACGGGAACGCGTATATCGACCTTCAACCTGGTTCGCGCCCTTGACTGATATTACCGGTCAAAAGGGCAATGACCTTGCTGGGGACACGCCACAAACTCAGGCAGTGGATAGCGGCTGCGCATCGGCTGCGCCGATCACTTCTCGCATCGTCACGATGGTGCGAAACGCCTTCACGTTCGAATCGGCGTGGAAGACTTCCCGCGTGAAGACATCGTACGCCTCCATCCCTGGCAATTGCAGGAGGAGCACGAAATCGGTTTCACCGGTGACATACCAAGCCTGACGAACCTCCGAGCGCCCGCGAAGCTTGCCGATGAAGGCGTCCAACTCGACAGCGCTCTCCCGTTCCAGGGAAACGAGCACATGGATGGTTAGCGGCAGGCCCACGGCCCCCGGGCGAACGACGGCAATGTCTGCTGCGATCACGCCATCCTTCCGCAGCCGGCGCAGGCGGCGCAGAACCGCGCTCTGGGAAAGCCCGACCTGCTCGGCGAGACGCCGCGCCGGGATCTGGTTGTCGCGCTGAACCAGCGACAGCAGCACATAGTCGAAGCGATCGAGGACGGCAGTTTTCGTCATGACGACAGGCATGTATGACGAAATCAGGCAGGCGAGCAACGATAATAGGCGCCAACCGGCGTGGTTTCCGGGATAGAACTTCGCCTCATGGCCATAGACACACAGCCGGGCCTTGACCCTGATCAGATCGCGGCGCTGTTACAGCGCCTGTCGCCATTTTATGCACCGACACCGTTGCTCGACCTGCCAAACCTCGCTGCGAGCCTGGATGTGGCCCAGGTGCTTGCCAAGAACGAGGGACACCGTGCCCTGGGCAGCTTCAAGTCCCTCGGCGGCACTTATGCTGGTCTGTGTGCTCTGGCCCGGGCTACCGGGATGGATATCGACGAATTGCTCGATCCAGAGCGGGCCAGGACGCCGTTGCCGGCGTTAATCACGGCCAGCGCCGGCAATCACGGACTTGCCGTTGCCGCGGCGGCGAAGTTTGCCGGTGGGACGGCAAAAATATACCTCCACACGGGCGTTCCTGCGGCGCGGGTCAGGCGTATCGAATCACAAGGCGCCGAAATCGTGTGGGTCGACGGCACCTACGACGATGCCGTCGATCGGGCCTCCGCGGCGGCCCGGGCCGGAGAAGGCATTCTGGTGGCCGACACCTCTAGCGACCCGGACGACCTAGCTGTAGCAGATGTCGTCGCTGGCTATGGCGTGCTTGCTGCGGAAATTCGTCGCCAGGTCAACGAGATCGGCCATCTGAGGCCAACCCACCTCTTCGTGCAGGCCGGTGTCGGCGGACTTGCCGCCGCCCTGACGACTGGGCTGAAGGACTGGTTGATGCCTCCAGCCATGATCGTCGTAGTAGAACCAGAGGCCGCAGCCTGCGTCGCGGCCGGGCTGTCGCAAGCACGGTCCGTGCGGATATCCGGCGATCTCAAGACGTCGGCAGACATGCTCGCCTGTGGCGAAGCAGCCGCATCGGCGCTCGACGTACTCCGCCAAGGCAACGCTCGGGTCATAACCGTGTCCGAAGCGGCGCTTGCCGACGCGAAGAGCCGACTTCGCGAGGCAAACGGTCCAGGCACAACCCCGTCGGGTGCGGCCGGCCTCGCCGGCCTCGCCACCGCCGTCGCGACTTCCGGCCCATCGCGGGAGCTTGCGCTCGACGAATCGAGCCGGGTGCTGATCATCGTGACCGAGGCCGAACTGGAGAAGGACGCATGACGATGGCGCCAAACCCCGGACCATTGAACAAAAGAGCGGCTGGGCCGCGGACTGCTCGAGATGCCCGCGCTTCAGACTCAACGCAGAACGGGTCCATGAAGCTCATCTACCAGACCCACTCCCCCTACGCGCGCAAGGTTCTGGTCTTTGCCCACGAGGCCGGGCTTGCCGGACGTCTGCGCGTCATTCATCACGAGACGAGCCCCATCAATCGCAACGATGATGTGTTTGCGATCAATCCGCTTGGCAAGGTGCCCGCTCTCGTTCTCGACGACGGCTATGCGATCTTCGATTCGAGCGTAATCTGCAGCTATCTCGACAGTCTCGAAAGCAGTCCTCGGCTCATCCCCGAAACAGGGCGAGCAAAATGGTCCGCCTTGCGCCTCCAGGCGCTCGCCGGCGGCATGTGCGACGCAGGCATTTCCATCCGCTGGGAAAACGAGCGCCGCCCTGAACATCTGCGTTATCCTGCCTTGGGCGCAGGCATGACGATGAAGCTCATCGAATCCTATAACTTCGTGGAACGCGAGGTCGAATTCGACGCACCGCTCCATGTCGGCCACATCGCGCTCGCCACTTGTCTAAGCTGGCTGGAATTCCGGGGACTGCCCGACTTCTTGCAGGGAAGGCCACGACTGACACGATGGTATAGATCCTTCGTGGAACGCCCTTCAATGCGTGCCACACCCTACGACGGCGACACGCGTGATTGATATCGATCGCTAGGCTTTCGAAATCCAGTATGTGTCGGTCACCAGCCAAGCGTGTGACCTTGCCTCGGGCAGCCTTGAGGGCGGCCATCAAGGCCTTTTCTTCGTCACTGCGCCTAGCTCCGCTGCAGGGGTAAAACCCGCATGGCACAAGTGACCGTACGGGAAACGTATCGCCGACCCTTTCCAGAAGCATCATGAAACCTCGTCGGTCCTCACCTGTGAACGGCAGTGCCATCCGGCCAGCGTCGGACAAATTTGAAAGCCACCGTTCCGGCACGTGCGTCACGCCGGCAAAAGCGACCACGACATCGAGGTTTGGCAGATCAACTGCCTGGCCATGTAGAGGTGATCAACCGCAAGAAGCTGGTCGAAACAGCCGGATTCGACAGCGAGTATCTCAGGTAGCGGCTATATCTCTTTGAACGCCAGCGCATCGACACCAAAATGAAGACGGTCGTTCCGTCGCCGGAACAGTTCGAGACGACATTTACGGAGGGCTGGTCGTGCGCGGGACGCCTGACGTCTCGACGACAGCGGTATGCGGCTCGAGGCGGTCGACGGTTGGGCTGAGCGGAACGCAACCCAGCTCGTGCCGAGCAAAGCAAAGTGTGCGAAGGGAGATCATCATGACCCGACGGCAACACTTGTGAATCGGCGTGCAAAATTCGACGCCGATTTTGCACGCCGATTCACAGGCCGAAGCCTCCCAGACCGAGGACCGGGCGGTATGGGCTGCGAGAGGCTTGGCGGCGAAACACGCTGGCGTCATTGCCGTGGTCGCGCGATGCTAACCCTGCATTAGGCGAATACGGCGAGCCGACGACATTGTTCGTCAGCCGCGACGTGCCTGATATGGAATGAGCTTCCTTCGGAGACAAGAGCTACGGCGGCAGTAGCTTTCCCTCCTCTTTGGCGGCCTCAAGGAACGCTCTGCGAACCACATCGGGCTTCACCTGATCGATCATTGCATCCATGCAGAGTTGCACCGCGCTATGCCACTTAGGGCCGCGCTTGCTCCACTTCAGGAGCTGCTCAGCGGCCCTTCGACGTTGCTGCATTGGTAGATGACGCCGGGACGGCCGGTCTTTACGGGAATCGACGGTGAAAACCAATGGAGCGACATTTGTACATAAGCCTTATCTAAACTAAGAGTTCCGTCAGCCACGCCCCGGTTCGAGCCAAGGATCGGAAAACCGGCTATGGCCCAGCCCCGCGCAGCCCCTTCTGGCTGGCCATATCGGGGTAGGGACGCAGCGTAGACATCTATTTTAGGATGCATTGCCAACTCAGAGATGATCATTGCGGTGATGCGAGCCGCTTGGCTAAAGCCGTCGTGGCAACGCTGATGCAGCGGGGCCGGTGATGACGGTTGTAGTCTCGCGTCTCGGCCGCGGTGCGTTTCTCAGAGCCCCTTAGAGACTGCCCCAGCCATAGACCGTTGCGGCCGGGTCAGACGGCCTCGCGGTTGAGATGAACTGCAATTGAATTGCGCTCCACCAAGCGGGCCGCAAGGACACGGTGCTCGAAAGGTAACGTGGCCTCCGCCAACCTCTTCAAGAGAAGCTCCGCTGCCGCCGCTCCAATCAAATGTGCCGGCTGCGCGATGGCTGTGATACCCTGGGTCACGAACTGCATCCAGTCGAGATCGTCGAAGCAGAGCAGCGAAACGTCTCCTGGAATCGCAAGCTTCAATGCGGAAATGGCCTCCAGAACCCCTGTCGACATCACACCATCGGCCGTAAACAGAGCGGACGGTGCATTGCGCATTGTCAGCAGATCGAGCGCCTCCTTGCGGGCTGCCTCGCTAGAATAGACCGCCACGCGACGGATCAACTGCGGATCCGGCGTAATGCCCGCGGCGCGATGGGCTTCGAGATAACCCAATAGTCTCTGCCAGCTTGGATGATGGTAGCGAAGATCAGCGCTGGAGAGATCAACGTTTGCCACAAACGAGCCAACATCGTCGCGTTGGCCCGGCCCGAGTTCCGCCAATATTCCGATGCGGCTGTGTCCGGCCGCTATCATCGCCGCGATGCTGCTATGCGTTACAGAAACGTTGTCGACCACGACTGAATCGGTTTCCAGGCCCGCCACCATGCGGTCGAACTGCACGACGGGACAGCGAGCCGCGACTGCTTCACGAAGATGATCCGGCTCGTCCACGAAGGTCGATGAGACAATTAAACCGTCGACCTGCTTTTCCAGCAGCAGTTGCACCGCCTCTTGCTCGAGTTCGGCATTTTCATCACTGTTCGTAACGATAACCCCGAAGCCGCCACGGCGCGCGACATCCCCTATTCCGCGCAGCACGCTGGCGTAGAATGGGCTTTCGATGTCGCCAACCACAACGCCGATAGTCTGCGTTTTACCGGTGATCAGACCTTTGGCAAGGCGATTGGGGCGGTAGCCCAGCTCAGCTGCTGCGGCCCGCACCTTCTCCTGAACCTCGGGGCTGCTGTAGCCGTAGTCACCAAGAACACGCCCGGCCGTGGCGGAACTCACCCCGGCCCGGCGAGCGACCTCTATGATAGTTGCGTTTTTGGGTAATCTTTGAGTCACTCGGCAAACCTACCGCCCATGCGCGCGTTGTGCCGGCGACCTAGCGGCAGTTAAGCCCGCCCCGCAAGGCCGAACACCGGAACAGCCGCCGTTGCGCACACCATTGCAATCACAGCACCTCGGACAAAAAGCGCCCAAGACGCGGGCTTTGCGGGTTATCAAATAGGTCCTCTGGTCGGCCTGCCTCGACAATTCGCCCCTCGTCCATGAATACGACCTGGTTCGCGACCTTGCGGGCGAAATTCATCTCGTGTGTTACGACCACCATCGTCATCCCGCCCCGACCGAGATCGGCCATCAAGTTCAGGACGCCTTTGACCAATTCCGGATCGAGCGCGCTGGTGACTTCGTCGAACAGCATAATCTCGGGTTCGAGGGCCAGGGCGCGCGCGATGGCCACCCGCTGCTGTTGCCCGCCCGAGAGATTGGCCGGCCGATGGTCCTTACGCTCCAGCAGTCCGACTTCATTCAGCCTCGCCAAGGCCGCGCCCTCAGCCTCCTCGCGCGACATGCGTTTAACTTTGCGAAGCGCCAAGGTGATGTTGGCGAGCGCGCTGCGGTCGGGGAACAGATTGAACTGCTGGAAAACCATGCCGACGCGCCGCCGGAGTTGGTCAGGGGTCTGTTTGTAGATGCTTTCGCCATCGAGCAGAATGTCACCGGCTCGACACTCTACGAGGCGGTTGAGGCAACGCAGCAAGGTCGACTTGCCCGAGCCGGATGGACCGATGAGGCAGGTGACGGTCCCCGGCTCCACTTTCAGACTGACGTCATGGAGGACCTGGACGGCGCCATAGGCCATGTCGATATTCTTGACCTCAATACCGCCACCCTTGAAGCGTGTGGGCTCTGCTGCAGGCAACGTCGCTGTGCCCGGCACGCCCGCTTCGGCAAGCTCGGCGACTTCCTTGAGGCCACTTTGCACAGCGGTGATACGTTTGCCGACGCGCATGCGCGCGTCGATGTAATTGACGAGGTGGGTTAGCGGCACCGTGATCACGAGATAGAACACGCCGGCCAGCAACAGCGGCGACAAGTTGCCGGTCAGCACGGCTTGGTCCTGGCCGACGCGGAACAGTTCGCGTTCGGAGGCGAGCAGACCAAGGAAATAGACCAGGCTGGAGTCCTTTACGTTGCCGATGAACTGGTTGACCAGTGCGGGCAGGACGCGGCGGATGCCTTGCGGGATCACCACCAAGCGCATGCCTTGGCCATAGGTCATGCCGAGAGTGCGGGTGGCGTCGATCTGACCACGCTCGACGCTCTGAATGCCGGCGCGGAAAATCTCCCCGATATAGGCGCCGGCGATCAGGCTGAGCGCCAGAATGCCCAGCGGATAAGGCGATGGACCGAACAGATCTCGGCCCAATCGCGCGAAGCCTTGGCCAATGATTAGGATTGTGACGATGGCAGGAAGCCCGCGGAAGATATCGGTGTAGACTCGGGCAAGGAGTTTCAGCGGCCGGTTCTCGGAAATCCCCATCACGGCGAGTACGATACCGATCAGCGTCCCGAAAAACGTCGAGGCAAGGGCCAGGATCAGGGTGTTCTTGAGGCCGACCATCACCATGTTCGGCAGAACTTCTGCCATCGCCTGGAAATCAAGAAAGCTGCGGGCGAAGTTGTCGAACCAGCTCATATCAAGTCCATCTATAACTCGGCCGGGCACCGTTGCTCACGGGCCCGGCCGGAAACGCTAACGAATACGCGCGAATTTACTTCTTTGGCAGATATTGATCCGGCATCGGGGTACCCGGGAACCATTTCTCGTGAAGCCGTTTCCAGGTGCCATCGTCCATGGCCTCTCGCAATGCCTTGTTGAGCGCTTCTCGGAAGGCGTCGTTGCCCTTCTTGACCACGAAACCGGCTGGCGCATCGAAGGACGGCACGTTCATTGTTATCTTCAGGTTCTTATAGCGCTCCACATACTGCTTGGCCGACTCATAGTCAGTGAAATGCCCATCGATCGTCCCGTTGTTCAGCGCCGCCACGGCAGTGTTGTTGTCCGGGAATTTGACGATGTCGCCCTTCAGATTCTTCTCGGCATAGATTTCCTGCAACGTCCCCTGGATCACGCCAATGCGCTTTCCGGCGGTGCTCTCATTGCTCGTCAGAGCCGGATCAGGCGAAATGATCGACAGGTAGCCAGCGAGATAGCCGTCGCCAAAATCCACGGTCTTCTTGCGCTCCGCGGTCGTGCCAATGGCGGCGACAGCGACGTCGAAGCGACCGTTGGCGACAGAGGGCAGCAGGGCCGAGAATTCCTGACCGGTGAAAACGACCTGCTCCTCCTTGAACCCGAGCCGGCGCGCTACGTCGCGGAAGAGTTCAGCGTCGAAACCGGTGAAGTTGCCGTTGGCGTCGGTGAAGACATAGGGTTTCGCATCGCCCATGGTTCCGACGCTGATCACCGTCGGGTCGATGAGGTTGTAGGGGTTGTCGGCCGCTTTTGCCTGCGTTGATGCGGCCAACGTGCCAAGTCCTGTCACCAGCGCGATCGTCAGCGCCAGACCGGATTTCACAAATTGGCGCCTGCTCGAATTCGTTTGCATGTCTTCTCCTCTTACGATTGGCCGAAGTCGGCCTGCGGTCCCACTCGACGACCCATCCATCAAAACGCTCTTTCATGGCGTTGGTTAGATGAATGAGAACGTTATCACTTTGACTAGCATTGTCCATTTCTCGCGTCAATTGCTCAGTTGAATTCCCCAACTAGACGGTTCTCTCGTCTTGAATGCGCCGAGCTCCGCGGAGGACCTCCGGCGTGATCTTTCCTAGATCAATTGCTGCCGCATAGCCGATCGCCCCGTAGTACCGGCAGGTAGCAGCCGCCGCCTCCGCGGCTTGGCTAAGAATGTCCTGAGGCGCCTCTTTCTTAAGCAGGCCGAATAGCGTTCTTGCGATGAAGGTGTCGCCCGCGCCCAGGGTATCGACGGGTTCGACCAGCTGCGCCGGGGTGCGGTAGGAGACGGTGTCGCTGTGAAGCACAGCGCCGGCTCGACCACGAGTCACCAAAACCCACCTTGAACCACATGCAAGAAGTTCGGATGCGATTGCAGCCAATTCATTGTCGTCGAGACCGTCACCCGAGACGGAGGCCAGATAGCAATGAGGCCCAATCTCGAGTCGATGTCCCGGGTCCCGCCGCGTTGAAAAATCGTAAGATAACAGTGATTTACTCGATACCGCAGCAACCCATGGGTCTAACCCGCTGGATTGGCCAATGTGAACGGCCTCAAAGCCCGAGAGAAAATGCAGATCTTCTTGCGTCGGCGTGAACATCGAGACGCCGAGGTCGAAGTCCAGGAAGATCCGATCGGCGTTTCGGTGACCTATGAGGCAATAGGCGGTCGGCCCTTCAAGGCGCCGCAATCGGGTGACGTCCACGCGCTCGGACTTGAGTGCGGCGTGGATCAAGTCCCCTGCCCGGTCTTTGCCGATCGCCCCAACATACGCCGACTGCCCGCCGAAGCGGCTGACATAGACCGAGACATTGAGGCAATTTCCGCCAGGATACATCTCGCCGCGAGCGAGATAACAATCGACCACGTTGTCGCCCATCGCGGCAATCTTGACCATCGCAGGACTTTCAGTTTAAAGGGTGTGATAACGTTCGCACAATGGCCCGCCATTGTCAATTGTGCGCCGGCCCAAGCTCTGTCAACGAGAAGAGGAACCTCATGATTTTCGCCCTCCCCGCCGACGTTGAACGCGCCCTGGCCGCTACGGCGGGCAGGCAGTTTTCGCATCTATTCCTCGTGGCGTGCGGCGGCTCGCTCTCGATCATGATGGCAGGCAAATACTTTGTCGACCGTCACAGCGGCACATTCGCCTGCGATATCTACAACGCGGATGAGTTCGTCTGCCGAGATCCGCGACGGTTGGGACCTGACGCGCTCGTTGTCCTTTGCTCGCAGACAGGCACCACCCACGAGACCGTGCGAGCGGCCAATCATGCAAAGGATCAAGGCGCGACGACAATCGGCATGACGCTCGACCAGATATCGCCCCTCGCGCAGGCGGTCGACCACGCAGTCGCCTACCAGGCCTCCTACACGACGGGCAAACCGATCGATGCAGCCCGCAGCAACTACGGCGTGCTCTACATGTTGCTCGCCGGCCTAATCGATGCTCGGGAGGATGCCGGGCTGACCGCCGATCTGCTGATGAGCCTGAGCCATCTTCAGCCGGCGATCGAACGTGCGCACCGGACCTATGCCGACCGGTTTAAGGCCTTCGTACCCCGTTTCGCGCCGCGCAAAGCGATCTACACACTGGCCAGCGGTGCAAGCTACGGTGCGGCGTATTCCTACGCCATCTGCGTGTTGATGGAGATGCAGTGGTACGACTCGCAAGCCATACACGCCAACGAGTTCTTTCACGGCCCGTTCGAGGTGGTGGACCGGGATACTTGCTTCGTGGTCTTGATGGGTTTGGACGAGACGAGGCACCTTACGGAACGCGCTCGCGATTTCCTTTTCAAGCACGGCAGCCGGGAAAACATCCTGGTGCTCGATGGAGCGGAACTCGACCTCAGCGGTATGTCCGAACACATCAAACCCTATCTCGTGCCCTTGGTCTTCTTCGACACTCTATGGCGTTTTGCCTATACGCTGGCTGGTCTGCGCGGCCAGCCGATGCTCGAGGGCCGGCGCTACATGAAGAAGCTCACGGACTACTAGTTCCGCCGCGCTCTGCAGCCATCCAACAACTCCCAGCCCGGCTTCTGCGTAGAAGGATTTTTCTATGACTGCATCCCCAAAACCGCGCCAAGTCGTCGTCATCGGCGCTGGCATCTTCGGCATCTCTTCCGCGCTGCACCTCGCTCGTCTTGGCTTTGATGTAACCATTGTCAACGACGGCGTGCCGGCCAACGGTGCATCCGGCCGTTCACTTTCCTGGCTGAACTCAGCGCGACGTGCTGACACTGCTTACCACCGCTTGAGGCTTGCGGGCATCGACCGTTATCGGACCCTGGCGGCCACAAGGCCGGAAACGGCGTCGTGGCTTCGCTTTGACGGCGGCCTCACCTGGGATGCGGATGATGGGACGAACCAGATCGCCTCCATCTGCCAGCTGGAGCAGGATATTGGTTACGACGCGCTTCTGCTCGGCCCTGCCGAAGTCGGCGCAGTGACGCCCGGTGTCAACGCCAGCGCAATCACCCCGCAGGGGGCCATCTTCAATCCTGGCGAAGGATGGGTTGACCTGCCCTGCCTGATCGATCTGCTGCTCAATGAGTTCCGCTCCCGCGGCGGCAAGCTCGTCCAGAACGCCGGACGCGTGCGGATAGATGCCACAGGTGGTCGCGCGCGTGGCGTCGTCACTGCCGACGGTGTGCCGTTAAAGGCGGATGCAGTGGTCCTTGCCGTTGGGCCAGCGACGCCTGCCATGCTTGCGGAGATCGGAGTTCGTGTCCCCGACGCCACGCCGATTTCACTCCTCTTGAAAACCAAGCCGATCAAGACCGAGCTCCGTGCCGTGCTGAATACGCCGCGCGTGGCGGTGCGCCCGACGCCGGATGGCGAACTTGTTTTGGATTCGGCGTGGTCGGAGGAAGAAGTCGTGGTCAACTCTGATGGAACTTACACCGTGCACGACAAGACCGTCAAAGGACTGCTCGACGAGGCTAGTGCGGTGCTCGAGGGCAATCGGCGGCTCCAACTCGCTACCTATGCAGTTGGCCCGAAGCCCATCCCGGGCGACGGCGAGCCAGTGCTTGGCTCCGTCGAGACCGTCGCCGGGCTTCACGTCGCCTTTAGCCACAGCGGCGCCACGCTTGGATTGATCGTCGGCGAATTGCTTGCCAAAGAAATCGCCTCAGGCAATCCGCATCCCATGCTTGCAACGTTTCGCGCTAATCGATTCAGCTGAAAGGGCAATTGCGGCAAGGCCGAACTGTCCAAGCGCGGACGCTCAAGGGAGAAGATGAATGCCCCGCAAACTATGGCCAGATAGCCGCTCGCGATCCACTGGAGTGCGCTGAGCGCGACAAGTTGCGCAAGCCTCAATTCAAAGCCAAGAAGATCGAAAGGCAGACTGCACCGAAGAGCCCGGCGGTCTACCTTGTGGGAATTAGGTGCAGTGCAGACTTCCCGCCCTTCACGGGCGCCGCTGACAGCTTGCGGTCAAAGCTGGCAAGTTGGCCGCCTCGCGCCTTGGCGAGCGCGAGAAGGTACGTATCCGTGACCTGTGCCGAAGTCAGGATTTTCGCTGCATCGATGTCGCCGGAGCCAACCAGGCTCACATCGTCGGGCCAGAAGCTGTGCCCGTGCAGAGCCCGCAACTTGGTAACGATTTGCGCAACGATGGCGGGCGAGCCGGGAGAATTAGGATATCTTTGGTTCCCGACGATGCGCAGGACGCCGTTTTCGGTGATCGGACAAGTAGCCCATGCCGCGTTGCCCGTCTCTTCGAACCAGCCATGCGCGTCGCCATAGGCGACGTGACCAGGATCGATCAGTGCGATCAGCACATTGACACCGAGCAGGAAGGTCAAGGCAGTTCGTTTCGCAAGGCGTTGACCGTCTCAAGCGTAACAGGAGGTGCATGCGGCCGAGGCGACAGAAGAGGAATCCCGTTGCGCTCGCCGCCAGCTTGAGGCCGGCGCAGCGAGCGCCGGGCGAGATCGCTAATGACCTCGCCGAGGCTACGACCCTGCTGCCGGGCCATGGCCCTGGCCGCGACCAGGACGTCGTCATCAATCGCCAGTGTGGTTCTCATATCACTCTCCTGACGCGCATCAAACATCACGCATGATGTGGACTAGCTACGTCGGACACTCAAGCGGTGCGAATACCCGGCGGATTTGCGTGGAACACGTTTTGCCGGAAAGATCGTCGCTCCGCGGCTTCAACCTTTATGCGACGAAAACTGCGCCCGCGGTAATCAGCGAAACGCCAAGCCAGTTCGGCAGGGACAATTGTTATCTGAGGAAAACCGCACGGAATACCGTGTCAAGCGCGACGCTTAGCGTGGCGTCACCGAGCAACTCGCCCTCCCACAATGCAGCACCAGGGCTGCGATGACATGTCTTGATCGTGTTGCTGAAGTCAGCCAGATCCTACGTCGATAACGGCCTTGATCAGACCGGACTTCTGCTGCGCCCAGATTGCGATGTCGCGTGGGCTGTCACGCAAGGTGGTGCGGTGGGTGACGAGCTGGTCGATTGGTATTTTTCCAGCGCGGATCGAGGCAATGACGTGCCGGAAATCCCCGCGCGTCGCGTTGCGACTGCCGATCAGCATCATTTCGCGCTTGTGGAACTCTGGATCGGAGAAGCTTATATCGTCCGGCACGACGCTGACCATCACCATGACGCCGCCATACGCAACATAGGCAAAGGCAGACTGCATCGAACGGCTGTTTCCCGTTGCGTCGAAGACGACATCGAAACCTGTTCCCGCAGTTCGCGCCGCTATCGTTTCGATGATCGATCCCTTCGACCCGTCGATCACCAGGAAGCCCAATTGCCTTGCGGCAAAGGCCAGCCGCTCGGCATCGACGTCCATGACGGTCACGTTGAGTTGCGCTATGCGCGCAAAGAGCGCGGTGCCGAGGCCGATCGGCCCGGCGCCGATAACCAAGGTGCGATTGCCCGGCCGATCTGCGGACCGCGTGAGCACCGATGGCCAGAAACTCGACCGTGGCCGCCTCCACCGGTGACAGGCCGGCCGCTGGAATCAAGTTCTGCGCCGGCACGAGAATCTGCTGGCTCATCGCACCATCACGGTGCACGCCAAGCACCTCGATCGCCATGCAGCAGTTAGGCTTGCCCTGGCGGCAGGCGGCACAATTTCCGCAGGCAAGATAGGGATTGACGAGGATTTGCTCTCCGACCGACAGGTCCACGGGCGCGTTGATTGCCGCGATTGTTCCCGAAACCTCATGGCCCATGACGCGCGGATAGGTGAGATAAGGATGCCTGCCCTCGAAGATGTGGTAGTCGGTTCCGCATATCCCGACATAGGCGACATTGACCAGTGCCCAGCCTTCGGGCGGAGTGCCTGGCGCCTGCTGCTCCTCAAACACCAGCCTGCCGGGCTCGGCGCATCGCACGACTTTGATGGTGGGGTCCATGACTGTAATTCACCCCCTTGCTAAGCTGGAGTCCGGCGACAGGAAGTGGGGGGGGGGGGGGGAACACCCCCCCCCCCCCGGGGAAAGCCCAAAAAGAGGAGGGGGGGAGCGCGCCCCCCCCCCCGCCCGCGGGAACCAAAGAGGAGCCCGGGGGGCCCCCC